>CAYUAK010000171.1:0-2418 GCA_964442765.1 uncultured Tannerella sp.
CGGCAAAGGTAGGGGAGCTTTTTCTCTCTGTCAATACGGCATCGCGGAGACGCTTACGTTTGAACGCTACGCTGATGACACGATATGTCATTGCCGTACGAAATCAGAGGCGGAAAACATGAAAGCCGTCATATTGAATAGGCTGTCATGCTGTGGCTTAAAGCTGAATGAAGAGAAGACACGCATTGTTTACTGCATGAATACCGACGGAGGAGTTCTCGAAATTAGACGAGACGATGATGGCAGGGTAATAGGGATTGATAACGCTGATGAGCTATTAGAGAAACTGCCCAATACTATTCGACACACATTGGGAATTGTGCCGTCAGTTGAGTTGCTGTCGGCAAACGAAAAACAATATATTGCCGTAAGCGTTGAAGCAAGCAGGCACTCCTGTCAGTTTTAGCGGGAGGCACTATCTGCGCTCGGGTAGCGCCACACAGGAATTGGCAGGGCATGAACTTGAAAACTATATTTTGCGTCGTTTAGGTAAAACTTGGGACAGTATGGCAATCCCCAAACTCACTATTGCTGACTTAGACTCGTCGGCTTTCCGCAAATTTCGTGAAAAATCACTCGCCAGCGAACGGTTGCAAAAATCCAATTTAGAGATAAGCAATGAAGCGCTGTTAGACAGTCTATTGCTGATTGAGAATGGCGATATTACCCGTGCCGCTGTACTGTTGTTTCTCCACAATCCAGAAAAGTATGTTTTCGGGGCTTATGAAGAAACATATCACTCTATATAGTGTTACTATGAATTTTTATACTAATTTTGCAGGCTGAAATAAGAAAAATATGTATCAGTATAAGAAAATTGCGGTTAAGGTCGGGAGTAATGTCCTGACACGCAGCGATGGCTCGCTGAATGTTACACGAATGTCGGCATTGGTAGACCAGATAGCGGAACTGCGGAAAAATGACGTTGCCGTGGTGTTGATTTCATCGGGGGCGGTTGCTGCCGGCAGTAGTGAGATAAAACCTGACAGAAAATTGGATGCTGTCTCAGCACGGCAGTTGTATTCCTCTGTGGGACAAGCTAAATTGATTAATCGCTATTATGAGCTATTCCGCGAGCATCAGGTGCCTTGCGGCCAAGTGCTGACGATGAAAGAAAATTTCGGTACGCGACGACTTTATCTGAATCAGAAGAACTGCATGGAAGTGATGCTTAAACATGGTGTGCTTCCTATTGTCAATGAGAACGATACGGTGTCGGTTACCGAGCTGATGTTTACTGATAACGACGAGCTATCGGGGTTGATAGCCGCCATGTTGGATATGGATGCGCTTATTATCCTGAGTAATGTAGATGGCATTTACGACGGCGACCCGTCGGTTGAAGGGACAAAGGTTATTCGTGAGATTTCAGATTTACGACAGGACTTTGCGTATGTCAGGGAAGTGAAATCGCAGTTCGGTCGTGGCGGGATGCTTACTAAATGCAGGATTGCGCAAAAAGTGGCCGACGAAGGAATAGCAGTAGTCATAGCCAACGGGATGCGGGATAACATTTTGCTTGACATTTTAAAGCCACAAAGTACGGTTATTTGTACCCGTTTTACCCCTTCGTCCAAACCGGTCAGTAATGTAAAGAAGTGGATAGCACATTCAGAAGGCTTTTCTAAGGGTAAGATTTTTGTCAATGACGGCGCTCGGGAGGCCTTACTTCAGCCAAAAGCTACAAGCGTTTTGTTAGTAGGAGTTACCCAAATCGAAGGCGACTTTGAAAAAGATGACATCGTTAAAATCTATGACAGTCAGGGAACTCAGATTGGGGTAGGGTGCGCCGGTTACGACAGCGATGAAGCCCGCGCAAATTTAGGCAAACGGGCAGAAAAGCCGTTCATTCATTACGACTATCTTTATTTGGAGTTGTAGGTTTCAGTTTTTACTTCCCCTTTGAACGTTCCTATGAAATCAATCAATGTGTCTGTTTCGCTTGCGGAACAAATGGGGGCAGGGGGATGTAAAAAAGTTTCAATTATTCATAATTAATTCAATGATAGAGATAAAAGAAGCAGTATTAGCGGTCAAATCGTTGACAGGCATCGACGAACAAATGATAAACCGGTTATTAATTGATACAGCCGATGCTTTGTTGAAAGCGAAAGATGCTGTCTTGGAAGCCAATAAAAAGGACTTAGTGCGGATGAAAACGAGCAATCCGAAGTACGACCGTCTGATGCTCACTCCTGAGCGTATCGAGGGCATGGCGGCAGATATGAGACAGGTGGCTTCGTTAGCTTCGCCTTTGAACCGCATTTTACACGAATCCATCCGACCTAACGGGATGGTTATACGGAAGGTTGCCGTACCCTTTGGCGTTATTGGTATCATTTATGAAGCCCGTCCGAATGTTACGTTTGATGTGTTTTCTCTCTGTATAAAGTCGGGCAATGTTTGTTTGTTGAAAGG
>CAYUAK010000172.1:0-3083 GCA_964442765.1 uncultured Tannerella sp.
CTATCGCAGGAAACAACCCGTATTTGTTTTTAGAGCCGAACTTGGAACTTCCGTCATAGCGCGCAGTCAACGTCGTTGAGTATTTATCGTTGAACGTATAGGTAGCGCGTCCAACGATGGAATGATAAGTTGTGCGACTAAAACCGGAACTTACTTCAGGCGGATAAGTACCTGACCCCAGGTTATAAAAGATGTACGCCTGGGTTGGAAGCTCGGCTGCCGTACTACTGTGATCCGAATTTTTGCTTTCCGACCACTCTGTCAGCACCGTCGCATTGAGACGATGCTTTTCTAACACTTTATTATATTGCAACTGAACCCTTTCTTCCCAATAAATGTTATGAGAGGAACTTTGGTAAGCTCTCCCCCTGCCGCTGTTGTCAAAATTAACTACTCCTTTTGGTTCGAAATCTCTGTTATTAGATTGTACCCCTCTGATTGCCAACTGTTGGATTAAGTCCAAGCCTTCCATCAGGTGGAAAGTAAAGCCCGTATTGACTACCATTTGGGTGTTATATCTTTCGCTTTGTCGCGCGGTAAGAAAGTGTACGGGATTGGCTAACGCTTCAAACCCAAACTCGTTAATACCATTCGTGGAATTTGACCACTTTCCATCTTCCGGCCAGCGAACGGGGAAGATAGGAGGCATTTCAATCATCGTCCGAATAGCCGCCTGTCCGCCGCTGGTACGTTCGGTAATTTCACGCGAGGAATGGTTAATCTGCAAACTCGTCTGGGTGGATAACCATTTAAGTGGTTTGGCATCGTGCGTCATCCTGGCGCTCATACGCTTGCCCCAGGAACCTATCATGACGCCGGGCTCATCGGAATAATTGAGAAATACGCCTGTTGACGACGCTTTACTACCCGTTCGTATGCTGACATTATGGGAATGTCGGATAGCTGTCCGGAAAACTTCATCCTGCCAGAAAGTGTCATAGAGCGGAACTAACGTGTTATCATTCAAATCTTTCCATCCTTCCGGATTGAATGTGCCGTTTATACGGAACAGGTTATAGTAACGGTCGTTTAAAGCGCTGTTTTGGGCTATTCCGGTCCATTTAGCAGTCATCGCCGCTTCGGTTCGTCCTCCGTACTTCACTGCGTTCTGCATAGAAATTTTATATGCGCGCATGAACTCTTCCGAATTCATTACATCCATTTTGACAGGAACGGTGCCGAACGAAACGAAACCACTGTATTCGACTGTGGTTTTTTCTTCCTTATGCCCTCTGATGGTCGTCACTAAAATAACGCCTTGCGAACCGCGAGCGCCATAAATAGAAGTAGCGGAAGCGTCTTTTAAGATTTCCATTCGCTCAACCTCGGCAGGATTGAAATTTTGAAACTGGTTCATAATCACCCCGTCGACTACAAAAATAGGCTGCGCTATAGCAGTAATGGATGATTGCCCGCGTATAACGATGCGAGGCGTTTCCCCGGGCATTCCCGAGTTGATGAACACATTGGCGCCCGGCGTAATACCTTTCAATCCTTCCATTGCATTAAAGGGAGACGTACGCATGATTTCTTCCTTCTTGACATTGGTTATTGCGCCGGTTATATCCGATTTACGTAATGTACCGTAACCAACCACCACTACTTCATCAATCATCCTGGTGTCTTCTACCAACTGGATATTAACTACCGGGTTGGGCGTATTAGGTACCTTGACCTCCTGAGTGATATAGCCAATGTAGGAAATTTTGAGGGACGAACCTGCCGGAACGGATAAGGTGAAATTGCCTTCTATGTTCGTCATGGTACCATTGGTTGGAGAGCCAACCTGAACTACGCTTGCACTAATGATCGTTTCGCCGGTAACCTTGTCGGTAACTGTCCCTCTGACTTGAACCGACTGGGCGTAGCTACTTACCCACCCCCCTAATGCAATCATAATCAACAACATAAGCGTTTTCGCGAAAACATTCGATTGTTTAAATTTTAGAAAATTCATGATTTTAATTTTAAAAAGATTAAATTACACAAAATTGATAATAAGATTTTTTGCCCTTTTAACATCAGAGCGTTCAGTTAAATTTTTACATTTTTTTTCTCCATAGGCATTCTGTTTATTAATTCATTAAATTGAAACTGTATTCTACGATTTTGGTTATATCTTCGGTTTTTGAAAAATCAATGGACTGTTCTTTTGCAAAGGTTTCAATCTGGGCCGACAGTCCTTTGAGTATTTTCCCTAATGTCTTGGCTGAATAGAACCGCTTGTAACTATTGCCCGATTTCAAGTAATAGAACATCTCTTTTTTCATCGCAAACTTTTCACTCGATTCAAGGTTGACAACCCCTCCCGGCGTCCCGTCTCTTATCATCCCATACGAAGTATTTGCGCTTGTTGTTGAATAGGTGCCATAGCCGCCTTCTTTTCCTAACGAAACCCTTTTCGCTTTATGTTGAATGAAGTAAGAGCCGGCGCCCGTATTGATAAGTTCATAAAAAACACCACCTGACGAAACCGGTAAAAACTGTCGCTTACCGATATGAACGGCTAATACATCCGACGCATTGGCAAGCTCCACTATCTGATTGTCTTTATCAATAAACCACATCTTCTGCTGAATCATATTGTAATTGAGCTTAACCTGTGTACGGGCGCCGTTCTTAAGCATCACCGTTCCGTTCTCAAATTCGGGGAAAAGCATCCCGGTTCCAAACTCCGTCTCTTGAGCAAAACCGGAACTAACACAAAATAAGGCGTACAGGCAAAGATATAATTGCATTGTTTTCATAAACTTACGCAAAATGTTTTCAAATAATTAAGCACAAAGATAAGCATTATTTTTTATTATACAATTTTAAAAAAAATTTTTTAGCTACATTTTTTTTAGGTTTGTGGAAATTGAAGATTTTTTTGTATTTTTGCGCTTCATTTTATAATCAATATATAGTATAAACCATGAGATTTAATCAATTAGCAGGCCTTTTCCTGGCCTTATTCTGCGCTTTGACAGCTTCGGCTTTTCCGCTTAAGGACGGAAAAATTCTTCAGGGTTATGTTGAAAAACTGAGCGGCGTCGATGTCACCTTCGAATCGCACGTCCCTGGCGTTAGGGAAGCGATGGTTG
>CAYUAK010000173.1:0-7602 GCA_964442765.1 uncultured Tannerella sp.
ATATTTTCTACCATCCGGTTATTTCGGTGCAAGCCCGATTGACGGTTATTTTGCCAGCCGCCTTCCATCGTTAAATTCCCTTCGCTGTCTTTCCCTGTGATACAATAATGAAAAACGCCCCAGTCGAACTGGTGCATTGCATGGAGAAACCCGCCAGTTGGGTTTCTCCATGTCTTGATACGTTCAAGCGAAGTGGCATCCTCCGAAGTCCCATTCAATCGGATGGCTGTAGAATCATAGTTAGGAAAACGCGCTAAGTGTCGTATCTTCCCGTCTACGATTAGCATGTCCATAGCCATTGATGGCTGGATTTTTGTTTTCATAATCCCATGCTGATACGGCTTCCAGTCGGTCGTCAACGAGACGCTACCCGTAATAACTGCTCTTTCCCTATCATACGGCCTTACTATCAGCCTTTTCGTTTCATTGCCATCCTCAGGTGTAAAAACCACCGGTTGAGACAGCCGATAAACGCCTT
Organism: uncultured Tannerella sp.; assembly: GCA_964442765.1. GTDB lineage: Bacteria > Bacteroidota > Bacteroidia > Bacteroidales > Tannerellaceae > Tannerella. Next base: position 479 of record CAYUAK010000173.1, read on the forward strand.
CGCGTAAAAAAATCGTTGATTCGCCGGCTGTTTCTCGCGCCTTCCATTGCGCTTTTTCGATGGTTTTGAAGGGCTTATTTATACTTCCGTTGTTTTTATCATTTCCATTGGGCGCAACAAAAAAGATTGTTTGAGCCGACATACTCATCCAAACGCCTGTCAAGCAACAGAAAATCGTCTTATTATAATGTGATAACATCAAATTCTGCATAACTTACATCCCCCTGCCCCCTTCAAAGGGGGAATTAACAAATACCACTCGATATGTTTTAACTATTCCTTTGTAGTCAAATTGTACGATGGCTGTTCCGAAGGGTTTATCTGCTTGGGTGATGTCAACTTTCACTTCCGGATTGTTCGAGTAGGCTGCTACTGTTGGAATACGTGTTGTGCCTTGCTTAATAGCTACGACAGCTTCATAAAGGTTGTAACCGGTAACGCCATTCTCATTGGTTGACCTGACCGGAAACTCCGGCATATTGACTTCCACATCGTTAACCGCGATATTTACTTTGGGTGCAACTGGGCGGATGATGTCCTTTTTGTTGGAGCTAAATCCAATGCCAAAGAGGTCGAACAGTCCACTCTGTCCGCCGGGAGCGCCGGGCGGTCTGGGACGTCCGCCTTGGACTCCTTCAGCCACAAGATAAATAGCGTGTTTTTTGTCCAAATGGTCTACAAACTTGGATACTTCAACCGAAAATTTTGTCACTTCCTGTGCGGCGTTGGCGTTCACCTCAATTTCACCAATTTTTGTACCTTTCCATACAGGATTATCATAAGGGCCGTCTAACCACACATTGACTTTAAAAGGCGCGTTGGTACGCGGTGTCAGAAACAGATTAATCTTGGTGTTATTGCCGGGTTTTGTTCCTTCAAAGGCTTTCAACCCTTTATTATCCCTGTTTAGTCCGCCGAAGCCGAAATACTTGAATCCTATAATGTTACCGCTCTGCACACCAATAATGGGCATGTTGTTATCCCAGATATCCCAGGTGTCCTGTATGATGCCGCCCGTAACAAAACAGGCATATCCGGCGGAGTAATAGGCGTAAGGATCCAGTCCGTAGATATGGAAGCCCTCCGATGTATATTCGGCGCCTGTATATTCTCTGCCCTGACTGTCTTTGGCCGTCCATATCTCATTGTCTGCGTAGGGGTTATAGGCTCGAATGGTCACTCTGCCGCCTTGCGCTACCGGTTTTTCGTCCCATACGATTTTGACAGGCGCCACCATGGCTTGTCTAACGCCGTTGCTACCTCTGGGCGGCCTGTGGTAGAAGGCATACCATTGGTCGTTAATCAGTTGAATGCCACCGTGGGTGTTATGCGCCCATGCGCCTCCGATGATAGCCGTACCCTCTTCGTTGAGTACTGGTCCGCGTGAATCAACGAGGACGCCGCCGCTTCGCCACGGGCCTAAAGGCGTGTCAGCAAAAGCAAACCGTAGCGCCGAGTTAGTGCTACCCATCCCGTAGTCTGGCCCCGAAAATCCGCTATATACCCAGATATATTTATTCCCAACCTTGCGTAAGGCTGAGGCTTCAAAAAAACCGAACTCACGCGGGTCCTCGTCAGGAAAGAGGTATGGATAGGTTGTACCCTCCGGGTCTCGAATGTTACCATAAGAGGAACTCGCCGGAAGCATATACCGTATCCGTTGTCTGTCAGGTCGGACCGACCACAAGGTAAACTGGTCTAACTCGGCTGCATTCGACATTTGAAAACCCCAATATCCATACGCTCGGAAGCCAATATTATAATCCGGATCGGCAGGGTCGTCGATATATTCAATCCACACGCCCGGATCAAAGCCCATGATACTGCCCGGCAGCAAAGTACGCCCATCGTCCGCCAGGTTGATGATAGTAAAAGGCCCATCCGGGCGAGGCCCTTTTGCAACCATGGCTTCTCGTCCCGGCCCTCGACTGTGCGGATACAGATAGTATTCTCTGATAGTCCGTTTCATCTCCGGCGTCCTGCGAACCGTGCCTTTTTCGACCTCCGGCGGGAATCGGTTGACCTCTATCATATCCGGAGCATACATGACATCCCACATCCCGTTTTGTGGATCCTGAAATTTAATAACAGGGCCTTCATCACGCACGTTAGATAAGTCTTCCACCGGAGCCGACCATACTCTGATATCCGGCCCGCAATAGCTGGTAACCCGTTGGTCGTGCGAGCCGATTAGATAATAGCGGTATTTACCCGGATTGTCAGGATCTTCAAACACACGTGGCTTCCCATCCGGGATATGCTCCCACAACGGCAGATACGGATTACCCGCCACACGAAAACTCAATTTCGTATGAGGCTGTGTGTTTTCTGACAGAATATCCCCGTTAATTTCGCCGAAAATAAACAGTGAAAACGCCAACAGTAGTCTCATTCTTTTTAAAATCAGTATACTGCTCATCATTTTAAAAAATTTATGTAATTCATGCCATTCCTCTGTGTTCTCTGTGCTGAAAGACTTCTATTCTACATCCCAAGACGTAGCTTGAGGCCATCCAACTCGGCGGAAAGTTCTTTCGGCAGATGGTCGCCAAAGCGGGCGTAATGCTCTTCGATAAGTGCGACTTCGGCTTTCCATTCGTCGTTATTCACGTTGAGAATTCTATCCATCTTCGCCTCATCTACTCCGTTTAAGCCTTCGATATTGAGGGTATTTGGTGCGGGTACTTTTCCGATAGCCGTATCTACTGTCTCGCCCTCGCCGTTACAGCGGTCGAATATATACGCCAGGACGCGGCTGTTTTCGCCATAGCCCGGCCACATAAACTTGCCGTTTTCGTCTTTAAGGAACCAGTTCACATAGAATATCTTAGGCAGTTGTGCGCCTTTGTGTTGGCCTATTTTTATCCAATGACCGAAATAGTCGCCCATGTTATATCCGCAGAACGGGAGCATAGCGAAGGGGTCGCGGCGGACGCCCGCTTTTAGTCCGATAGCGGCAGCGGTCACTTCGGAGCCTCCAATGGAACCCATAAAGACGCCATGGTTCCAGCCCATCGCTTCGTGTACGAGGGGGACGGTATTCGGACGACGCCCCCCAAAGAGGAACGCCGATATCGGAACGCCGGCCGGGTTTTCCCATTCGGGGTCAATAGCCGGACACTGGTTTGCCGGCGCCGTAAAGCGCGCGTTAGCATGTGCGCAGGCTTCGCCCGATGCGGGGTCGTGCACTTTGCCTTTCCAGTTGATAGTACCGGCTGGACATTCGGTACCTATCCCTTCCCACCATACACTACCATCGGGTGTCAGACCGACATTCGTAAAAATGCTGTTAGCGCGGAGGCTCAACATCGCATTCGGGTTAGTATCCATCGAGGTGAAAGGGGCCACGCCAAAGAAGCCGGCTTCGGGGTTGATTGCATACAACTGCCCGTCGGCGCCGAATTTCATCCAGGCAATATCGTCGCCCACACATTCTACCTTCCACCCCGGAATTGTCGGTATGAGCATGGCTAAGTTGGTTTTGCCACAGGCGCTTGGAAAAGCGGCAGCGATATATTTCTTCTCGCCTTTCGGGTTTGTGATGCCGAGTATCAGCATGTGCTCAGCCATCCATCCTTCTCGCTTAGCCATGTTGGAGGCTATACGCAAGGCAAGGCATTTCTTACCTAACAAAGCATTGCCGCCATACCCCGAACCATACGACCATATCTCATTCGTATCAGGGAAATGGGTGATGTATTTCTTTTCGATGGGAGCGCAAGGCCATTTCACATCGGCCTGTCCGGGCACTAAAGGCGCGCCTATCGAGTGTACGCAGGGAATAAAATCGCCATTGTCGCCTAACACATCCAACACCTTTTGTCCCATACGCGTCATGATGCGCATGTTGACAACCACGTAGGGCGAATCGGTAATCTCGACGCCGATATGGGCAATATTGGAACCGAGCGGCCCCATGCTAAATGGTATCACATACATCGTGCGGCCTTTCATACATCCATTGTACAGGTCTAACATGATTGGCCGCATCTCTTCGGGGGCAGCCCAATTGTTGGTAGGACCAGCTTCATCCTTTGTCTTTGTACAGATAAAGGTGCGGTCTTCGACGCGCGCTACATCGCTGGGGTCGGATTGGAAATAATAAGAATTAGGGTGCTTCTCTTCATTCAGCTTCACGCCCATTCCGCAAGCTACCATCTCGTCGAGAAGACGTTGATTTTCGGCCTCCGAGCCGTCGCACCAATACACTTGCTGGGGTTGGCACCACTCGGCCCACTCTTGTACCCACTGTTTTAAGTTCTGATTGTTTGTCATTTTTGTTATATTAAATAGTGAAAAATGTATCTTATCTCTGAAAAACGGCTGCAAAGGTACTTAAAAAACTTTTTTTTCCAACTTTTTAAGGGGGATTTTCAACACAGAGAGCACAGAGGGGCACAGAGATGGCCTGTCAAGTTATATAAGTTTGTGAGGTCGTTCTTTGTTCGAATATTTATAATGCAGGTATATATATTAAAAAAAAACGTACATTTGCAACACTTATTATTTACTTTTTATTCAAATTTTTATGAAAGCGCTTGTTTTAGAAGAATATAACAAATTGGTATTCTGTGATGTAGAAGAGCCGATTCCGGCATCGGACGAAGTACTTATCCGCGTGAAAGCCTGTGGTATTTGTGGTAGTGATGTACATGGCATGGATGGTAGCACCGGACGAAGGCAGCCTCCAATTATTATGGGACATGAGGCTTCGGGTGTCATTGTAAAAACCGGGTCGTTAGTTACCGGCTGGCAGGCAGGCGACCGTGTTACTTTTGATTCGACCGTCTACCCTCTAAACGATTGGTTTACGCTCAAAGGGCATTACAACCTCAGCGAGGGGCGCGAAGTGGTGGGGGTATCACCCAAAGAGTACAAACGTCACGGAGCTTTTGCTGAGTTTCTCGCCGTTCCGCAGCATATTCTGCATTATATTCCTGAAGAAGTCAGTTTTGAACAGGCCGTTATGGTAGAGCCTGCTGCTGTAGCCGCCCATGCTGTGCGGCTTTCGGGCATCAAGGCAGGGGATAGCGCCGTTGTTGTTGGGAGCGGTATGATTGGCATCTTTATAGTCAATCTGCTTCGTACTGCCGGAGCGATGCCGGTGATTGCAGTTGATATAGAGGAAGAAAAGTTAGAAATGGCAGAAAAGTATGGCGCCGACATCGTTTTAAATGCAAGAAACCATGACGTTATTGATATAGTTCGACATGCAACAAAAGGACGCGGCGCTGATTTTGGCTTCGAGGCAGTGGGAGTTTCTGAAACTGTGTACACGATGATTAATTCGCTTCGGAAAGGGGGTACTGCTGTTTTAGTCGGTAACCTTAAACCGGTTATTGATTTTCCATTACAAAGGGTCGTCACTTCCGAGATAAAAGTACAAGGGAGCTGCGCTATCTGTGGCGAATATCCTATTGTACTCAACATGATAGCAAGTGGAGTTTTACAGGTCGATGATATGATATCTGCCGTAGCGCCACTGAGCGAAGGCGCCGAATGGTTTCGTAAGCTCTACCAAAAAGAAGGGACATTTAATAAGGTTATTTTGGTGCCATAATGAACAATCCATGATTTCAGCACAGAGACATAGAGAACACAGAGTTTCACAGCGCATCAAGTGCGAAAAATTGTAAACAGATGAAAAATTATCGAATCGCTATTCTCGGATGTGGCAAGGTAGCCCATCTACATGCCAAAGCCATTGGTAATCTTACTAATGCACAGTTGGTTGCGGTGTGGAGCCGCACGCCCGAATCGGCAGAAAAGTTTGCCGCTGTTTATGGCGTCAAACCTTATCGTGACATCCAGACCATGATTCGCGAGGCGTCCATTAACCTGGCTATTATCTGCAATCCGCATCTCTTCCACAGGGATGCAGCCGTTGAGGCGGCACGTGCCGGCGCGCATGTATTGGTTGAAAAACCACTTGCTGCCACGCTCGAACATTGTGATACCATTATCAACGAATGTAGGAACGCCGGGGTCCGGCTTGGCGTGATAAGCCAGCGTCGCTGGTATGCGCCCGTTTTACGCATACGGAAAGCCATTGACGACGGCAAGATAGGAATGCCTGTTTTGGGCACGGTCAATATGCTTGGCTGGCGCGACAGGGCTTATTACGATTCAGACCTTTGGCGCGGCACATGGGACATGGAAGGGGGCGGCGTATTAGTCAACCAGGCGCCCCATCAATTAGACATCCTGCTCTGGTTCATGGGCGAAGTGGATGAGGTCTACGGTGTATGGCGTAACCTGAACCATCCGTATATCGAAGTTGATGATACAGCGCTGGCTATCATCAAGTTTAAAAATGGAGCTATCGGAAATATTATCGTCAGCAATTCGCAAAAACCGGGTATCTACGGCAAGGTGCATATCCATGGCAGCAATGGCGCTTCGGTAGGTGTTCAAACCGACGGTGGCGCTATGTTCATCGCCGGTATGTCATCGGTACTCGAACCGCCGGTTAACGACTTATGGACAGTTCTCGGAGAAGAACATTTACTAAACAATTGGAAAGAAGAGGATAGCGCAGCTTTTGAACGCATCGACCCTACCGTCTATTATTTTGAGCGACAGATTGAGGAGTTTCTACAAGCGCTTGATGAAAACCGCGCCCCCTTAGTAGATGGCGCCGCAGGCCGTCGCACCGTAGAGCTATTTTCAGCTATCTACCGTTCAACCCGCGACAATCAACCCGTGAAATTTCCCATAAACCCCGAAACATAAACCCAATGGTTATTATAACCTCCAAACTTACCGTTTATGTCGATAACTTCGTTTATTCGCTTATCACGCTTATCCTGTCTTTCTTATAGATGATTTTTCCGTCGTTGGCTACTCCCTCAATCATTACCTAATAGTTTGAAAGGGCATCTGCTGTATGGTAGCTAAGAGATAGAAAAATGCGTAAAACAATATTTTGATGGCGCTTATCCAGGCTATCGGCTCAACATTTAACGGATGGATAGCAAAAATCAACGTTGTTACTAATGTTTCGCATTTCTGAATCATAAATAAGTTAAACCTGGCAAAAAAGGTAATTACTCAGGTCTCCGTAGGAGACTGACATGGATAACCCTGAGTAAGCGAAGCGTCACTCAGGGTAGATGTGCCACCCG
>CAYUAK010000174.1:0-2604 GCA_964442765.1 uncultured Tannerella sp.
AATTATGTAAAGCCCCCAACACTCCTTGCTGTTCCTTAGTTAAAAAAATTATTTTTTGAGGAATGGGCTCCAATGTAGAATCAGCAGTTGAACGGGAACGAAACCAATTGAAAACTATGGATGGAAAGCGAACAACGTAACTTCCATAACTCCACCATGTTTTTCGCTGAAAATCTTTCAAGTAACCATAAATGGTTGTATCAATTTTTTGTTTCGTATCTACAACGTGTAAATCTAAAAGCCCTAAAAGGAAAGGTGTTGACCTTACGATATTAGGATATAAATCCAAAGATATTTCTGAAGTATTTTGTTGTAGATTAATCCCGGCAAATGCAGCTAAAGCGCCCATGTTTCCTGTACTTTTCGCATTTGTTTCCGGAGCCAATACTACCGTTTTTGTATATACTTTGGGAATACTGAAAGCAATCACAAGCCCAATTACCCCTCCAATACAACACGCTTTAACAATAAACCACCTTTTCACCCATAACTTGCGGACTAATTCCACAAGGTCTATCTCCTGTTCGGAATTTTCTATACCATTATTTATATTATCGCTCATGGCCATCTTGATGTTTAATATAATGCCCTTATCAATAATCCAACTACAGAAGCCATGGAGGTGATGCTTGAACCAAGGCTAAGTATTTCCTGGGTAGACATCTTATTTCGCTCCTCTTTAGTAGGAATAATGATTTCGCTCCCCGGGCGAATCACATTTTTATCGGACTTGCTCACCCTGCTTACCATGCCGTTCATGTATATCACGTACACTTTGCTTTTTTTGGCGTTAGTCATATATCCTCCCGCCTGATCGATATAGTAAAGTGATCTTTCCCCGGGTTTATAGGTAACAGTGTTGGGAAACATAACGGCTCCATTAATTTTAACCGTGTTTTCATATTCGGGGATTATAAGGCGGTCCCCCTCTCTTAATACCAAATCCCAATCTGAACCGGGCAAACGTAAAGCCTTATCTAAGGCTATGCCTATTCCGTAATATTTATCCAAATCGAGTGTGCTTACGGCAATCGAATCTTTACTATCGCCTTGAGTGGCCATTCTTAATGCTACACGGGAACGGAAAGCCTCTTCCGGAGTACGTTCCCGAATCAGGCGTGCTCCCTCCAGAAAGGCGTGATTGGTTACGCCGCCTGCACGGGTAATCACATCGGAAAGACGCTCCGTTTTTTTAACTAATGCGTAAGACCCCGGATAGAGTACTTCTCCCGATAAAGAGACGTTTTGTTGTGAAAAATATTCAGGGCTTTGGCGGATATACACATGGTCATAAGGCTCCAGCACAAATTCTTTTTCGCCGCCTGTGATAAATCCGTCCTTAATAGATAAGGTAAAGGATTTGGATAGGATGTTCGACTCAGCTACGCTCTTGGGATTAATGATTCTTCGGGCAATATCCACCCTCATTGTTGAAGCCGATTCCAATAATCCTCCCGCTTGAACAATCAGGTCTTCTAATGTGGTGTTTTCCGAATATTTGTAGTTTCCCGGACGGGCGACCGCTCCGTGAATTACATAGTCGCCATACTCCTTTAAGTCGTGAATAGAGGGAATGTACAAAATATCGTTCTTCCGTAACGGAATATCGGATTGCAAACCGTTCATAATGTTGTCAATATCAACAGAAACCGACTGGGTGGTAAAATCATCTTTTTCACGGGTGAGTATGGCTCTGTTTAGAAAAGCGTCGCCGCGAAGTCCGTCAGCGGCCTTGATGAGCTCTTTCACTGTACGGATGTCTTTTCCCATTTCGTAGTAACCGGTGCGGTAGACTGCACCCAAAATTTCAACCCTGTTTTCAAAAAGGTCGAAACCGGAACTGATGCTGACCACATCCTTGTCCGATAATTTGAAGGAGGCGAATTCGGCATTGATAACAGTGAATACCTTGTTTTCAGCTCCGGTGGTACGGGTAACCCGCAATTTCTCCCGATAGGCGTCTCCCTCAAATCCACCGGCGTACCGGATCAAATCGTCTAACGTTTCTCCCTCTTTCAGTTCGTAAAACATGGGGCGTTTTACCTTTCCGGATACATTTACCAAAGATATGTAAGGAGATACAATAATCGCATCGTTATCGGCCAAACGGACATCATCTTCAAACTTACCTTCTAATATATAGCGGTAAATATCGATAGTCCTTAACAATTTGCCATCGCGATAGAGTTTGATGGCGCGCAGGGTACCCGAATTGGTAACTCCTCCGGCTCTGTAAAGTGCATGAAATACGGAAGCTAAGGACGATAGAGAGTAGGTTCCCGGGAGAGACACATCGCCCATGATGTTAATTTGAATGGTGCGTATTTGACCAAGGGTGAGCACGATTTCCGATTCTTCGCCAATTCCGGCATACACCTGGGCAAAGCGCCGCTTTACATAGTTGTTGGCATCTGCAATCGGCATTCCGTTCAGGTAAACGGGACCAATACGGTTTACAAAAATGCTCCCTTCGGGCGAAATGGATTGGCGAATATTTTCCTGGGATGCTCCCCAAATGTTGATAATGACCTCATCGCCAGGTCCAAGCTTGTAATTTGACGGTGTGGGAATGTTGATGTTGGGTGCAAAGGTGAGGTTTCTGTT
>CAYUAK010000175.1:0-5988 GCA_964442765.1 uncultured Tannerella sp.
TTTTTTGTCTATCAACTGAAAACACCAGGCCAGCATGGAGGCGTTCACCGCATTAGCCCACGCTGCAATGGTTGTTGTACCTGCCTGGAAAAACTCGTTACTATTGTTAGGGTTTGTCAATCCGTGCGAATAGCCCATGCCATCGCGCAGGCTAAGCCAGAAGTCCACTTCGTTACGCGCCTCATCCAACAAGTCGGGTATGCCGTTGCCGCTCTCTCGTATCCCGCAATTGTCGTCAGTCAGTTTGCCGCCTGATAAAAAGAACGGCAATAACATATCGTAAATGATAGAAACATGCCCCAAGTGCCTATCCCAATCTAAAGCGTCGGAATGGCCTCCCTTTGCATTGGGATTCGTGGGAGAGCCTTCCTTGACGTATTTTCGCCAATCATTCGGGTTATCCCAATAGTCGCCGCTTGAAAAACTTCTCCACTCATTGTGATAGGGGTGCATGGTAGTAATGAGAACCTTCGTGTTAGCGGGCGAGACGCCCGGATGATACAAAGGACGACGTGGAACGGGGACACAATCCATACAGTCTTCACCGATACGCATGTAGTAGAATCCGCGTACCGATACGTCAAATGGATTCTTATACAGGTCATTTTTTATGACAAAATCGTCACTACAACCGATGCCTTCGATGGATAGCCGATAGTTACCCGGCGTCACATCGGTGAAGAAATCGGCTATCCAGACGTCCGATTGGGTGAAGTTGTGCTGCACCTCCCGCTGATTCGATTTCCAGAACTGCAATGTCCCTACTTCTATTTTAGATTTTGTATCTATATGATACAGAAACACTTTATTCCCGACAAAAGCACTAAAGTCCCGCGCCTTTCCGTCGCCCATCCAGCAATACACATCGGCGCTTTTTATCACTTTTGAAGGGGTATAGCCAACGATATTCAGATGAATAGCTTCCGAGCGCGAGCTGAAAAAATCAAAAGTGACCGTTATCGCCGTTTGGTCGGTTTCTGTTTTGGGGTCAATAGTTAAGCTATAGGTACTGTTTTCTTTCAACGGTTCGGGTAAAACTAAATAGAGTTGGTGCAACATCGGCGTATCGTAATTGAAATCGTTGGTGGAACTATTCCAGTTGTACTGTCCCATGCCATTTATTTTGGATTTGCGGTGACACCGTACCGGCGTGCGACCGGTTGCGCCATAAGCGGCATCGTCGCTTGACCGGATGATCCAGTTGGCCGACATCATAGCCTGACCTATATGTAGCGGGTTTCCATACAACACCGTACTGTTCTCGGTGGCATCGTTCATGGTCATATATGCGCTGGAACCCTTGGCGTCGTCCCGAAAGAGGATATCGCCATCTTTGAATGTTACCAAAATAATCCCTTTGTCAATAATCTTTACATCCGACAGTTTGGTTGCATGGATACCTGTCAAGAATGACAAAAGCATCAAAAGCGTTAGCGAAAATTTAAATTTATTCATAAGATTTGATAATAGAGTGTAGCATTTTTTCGGTTTTGGCAGCGCCTTCTCCGAGGATAAATCCTATTTGTTGCACTTGCCTCAGGTTTTCTTCAATCACCTCCGTGACGCGGTGGATGATTTCTTCGGGGCGCTCTTCTTTGGAATGTAAGTTACGGAACACCGCACCTACTAACTTACGGGGTGTCAATTGAAAGATAGATACATTAATCCACTTATTCTCAAGCTGCACGTCCCTGCTTATCTGCGTTTCGTTGTGGTTTAAAATATACTGAAACTGGGATATCAATACAGGGGGTAACAGCGTTTTCAGGTCGGCTCCAATGAGGTAAGGTATCACATCGTGAATATCTTTTACATCTTCGCCTAAAAGTTCAATAAAGACAAGGTTCGAATCGACGATTGTCAGATTCTCATCGCAAAAAACAACGCCGGCGTTAAGTCCCCGTATAAAGATAGATAATGCCTCGTTTTTATGATATAGCAATTCTTTGGTCTCGTCGAGCGCTGATTTCGTTGTATTTAGTTCACTTCTAACCATTTCTAACTCTTCCGTCGTCTTTTTGGTACTGTAGGATGTCTCTCTGTTGCCTATTTGAACGTTTGTTACGCACATCTCAGGAATAGCTGTGTTTTGAGCTATGGCGCGCGCCAACTCCAAGCATGTCTCAAACCCGCAGGCGCGGCAGTTGACCTCTTTATTATTGTGCCGTTTGGTGATGCGGTTGAGGGCAATTTTGACGGCAAAATCATCGGTAGGTGGCAACACATATTGCTGATTGGTATAAGCGGCATTTAGTTCCGGGTAATGGGAGTGTAAATCCATGTATTGGCGCCATTTTTCGACGTCTAAGCTGGCGATACGTCGGTTAATATATTCCTTCACTAAGGCATATCGTTTGTATTTCTCCCCTCCTTTGGATGTGCCGGGTCCCATAATACAGCCCTTACAGATGAAGATGTTATAATTATGCTTGATGATATTATAGTATTCCAGAAACTGTTTGATAGCGCGAACCGAGCTTTTCCCTTCAATTGTTATCGTATTTTCTTTTAACAGACTGACATCCAAGTTGGCCGCCTCTAAAAAGCCTTGCGCAATCGGATACATACCCCCTTTATAGCCTAACGGCTCGCCAAAATCGGAATATTCGCTAAAGGTCTCGCTAATTTTAAACTCGTCGAACAACTCTCGCAGCTCCCTGAATGTCAATACTTCATCTATCTTTGCCAAACCGGTATACCTGTCCGGATTTTTTTTGGCCGCTACGCATGGGGTGATATGCACCACTTTGAGGTCGTTCCCATACATTTTGCGGACAGCGATAGCGCAGGCGGCAATCGGTGAGACGAAAGGCGTCAAGTTTTCAATCAGTTCGGGATACATTTTCTCTACCAATGCTACAATAGAAGGGCAGTTGCTTGTGATATAGTATTTTCCTTTAAACGCATCGTGTGTCAGTTGGCGGTATTTTTCGGCGATGACATCCACGCCAAACGCCATCTCCGTCACATACGAAAAGCCCAGCAGACGAATCATCTTCACAAATTTGCGATAATCGGTGATGTCATCAAATTCACCGGCGATGGACGGGGCGCATATTGCAACCACTTTTGCCTTGGAGTTTAACAACTGTTTGACGCTTTTTTTCGAATCTATGTAACTGATAGCGTCATACGCACAAGTCCCGATGCATGTTCCGCACAAGATACACTTACTTTCCTCAATCGCAGGAAAGACCGTATTTCCGCGTACATGAATGGCTTTAACAGGGCATGTCCTGATGCAGGAATAACATGCCTTGCATTTGCTTTTTTCTAATTTAATAATAGGCTTCGAGGAAGCTGGGGAAATGGGGGAAGATGTTTGCATTTCTTATTTATTAAAAGATTGTATATTATTGTAAATCATCACACTAAGTCTATATAAACGATTATTTAGAATATTTCCTTTATCAGTATCAACAAACCTAAGAAAAATTGCTTCATTTTCTTTCCCCCATTTCCCCGATTTCCCCCATTCTTACATATATTGAATGGTGACTACTTTCATAAACTTTTCCGACAGCACTTTGGTAAGCCTCTGTATCAGGTGCTTACGGATTTCTATCTCGACAGGCAGATTTGGGTTGTGATGATTTTCGTTGATTTTCGTACCTACTAACACGAATATCTCGTCCGAATCCAACAACAACTTACAGATTTGGTCGGCTGGTCCTCTTCCTAATTGCATGTCTACATTGGGGTTAAGGCTATTCAATAGATAGGTCGCTTTGCTCAAGGTCAGCACCCCTTCTGTCACTAAGTCGATGCCTTTCATCGCTGAGCTTGGGGGCAAGGCGGGGTCGGTACGCTCTTCGGTTGTAACGTTTCTGCCAAGTTCCCGCGAGATAATCTCTGTGGTAGTAGCGCCGCTGACAATTTTTTTGCCTTTGAAGTTTTTAAGGATAGAAGCAAACTCACTGTCTTTTTCAGGGTTAAAGGGCGGCCCTGTGCATACGATGGCTTTACGGGGTTGCCGGAAATAGACAACACCGCAGGTCAAGTCGTCCTTCGGCGTGTTCAAGTCGTTAGCTGATGCCCGTTTGACCACCCTTTCGGCTAAGTTGGCAGCCGATATTGTCGGTGTCGCTTCGATGATATTACGAACAAACCGTACCATATCATTCCTCCCCCACCCCATTGTCATTCCTTTTCCTAAGCCCGATTGGATGATACCGTCCGAACAAAAGAGGATACGGTCTTCCAACTGAGGGCTAAACGAACACTTTTTCAGGTTCATCACCCGCTTATCCTTCACATCTCCTTCATATTGAACATTAGCCCATACCGGTTGATAAATTTGGGTTCCCCTCAGAATCAGCGCCTGCGGATTATCGTACTCAAGGATAGAAACGACATGACTATCTATGGAGACATCTACAATCGTATAGGTAGCATAACTGATTTTTCGCTCCCCGCAGACCGGTAAAGCTCTCATAATAATCCCAGCAAGCGCGTTGGCATCCTTGTGTTCGAGCGAAAAATTGAGCGAAATAGTTGCAGTCAGCGTTGCTAATACATTAGCCCTTACGCCATGCCCCATCCCGTCCGACAGGACGCATAACACCCTGTTCTCTTCGGGGATACGTTTTGAGAGGAACACATCTCCACATATCCTTTCCCCTTCGTGATTGACCTGAAAATGCCCTACTTCCGTATGGTATTTCCTGCAGTCTTCATCTTGAACAAGCTCCATATCTATCCCAATTATTGTGCAAATATAGTGCAAGTTGAGAGAGTAGCAAAATTTTTGAGCAAATGCCCTCGGCAAAAGCAGAGAAGAAGATATATGCCCCTTTCTTTTTATAGTAACTTACTAGTTCTTTTTTGCTATCTATGATAAAAGATGTATTTTTGCGTCCTGAATACGGACTTTATCGTTTTCATTTCTTTGTAAACTCTCAATATATGAATGATTTAAAACAAGTAAGAAAGTTAATATATGAAATTGTTTGTACTTTTTATTCTGTTTAGTGCGCTTGGCGTTTCTATGCCTGTGTGCTCACAGACGCGCCATGTGATAGCTCATCGCGGGTATTGGCGTGCAGAAGGCGCTGTCGAAAATTCTATCGCCTCTTTAGTAGCCGCCCAAAAATTAGGGGTTTATGGCTCGGAATTTGATGTATGGCTGACAGCCGATGGTGTAGCGGTGATCCATCACGACGCGACTATCAACGGAAAGAAAATCGAAGAAAGCACCTATTCAGAAATAAAAGATTATCATCTTTCAAACGGAGAAATCTTACCGACACTTGGCGCATACTTGATTGCCGGCGCACAAAATCGGGAGACCCGTCTCATCATGGAGATAAAACCACATGCCACCAAACAGCGGGAAGATGCCGCTGTGAGAGAGGCGCTACGCTTGGTCGAGCTATACAACGTCGCCGACCTTACGGAATTTATCTCTTTCAGCAAAAACATCTGCCAGCAATTGCGCGAATTAGAGCCCGATGCCCAAATAGCCTATCTGAACGGCGATATGACACCTGTACAAGTCAAAGAACAAGGATGGACAGGCCTCGACTACAATGAATCCGTATTCCGGAAAAACCCCGAATGGGTAGCCCAAGCGCAAGAACTCGAACTGACCGTTAATGTATGGACTGTTAATAAAGAAGAAAGCATGGAATGGTGTCTCTCGCTTCACATCGACTTCATCACCACCGACGAACCGGAATTATTATCGAAACTCATCACTACTCTGAAACATTGATTTTTGCACTTTGAAACCAGTATAATAGATATGGATATTTGGAGCAAGGATAAACGGTCGGCGTGTATGTCGAAAATTCGGTCGAAGGACACAAAACCCGAATTGGCGCTGCGTAAAGCTCTTTTTGCAAAGGGCTTTCGGTATCGTGTGAATGACAGGAAACTGCCCGGAAAGCCTGATATTGTTCTGCCAAAACATAAAACGGTTATTTTTCTGCACGGTTGTTTCTGGCACAAGCATGAAGGCTGCAAATATGCCTATATGCCGAAAACAAA
>CAYUAK010000176.1:0-6029 GCA_964442765.1 uncultured Tannerella sp.
CGACCAAGTAAGCGCGAAACCAAATTTTTTCGCCGGTGATATAATAAGGTTTGTCGGTATGCAAGTAGATTTTTTCCTGCGGGAAAACTGTCAGTTGTTCTAAAAACAGGTATTTCAAACTATCAGGTAGCGTGCGTTGACCGTAAGTAGAGACTGATAAATTTAAAATAAAACATATTATTATAATATTCTTCACTTTGATTTTTTTAATTATTATAAATTGCAAAGATTATACCTTCCTATTACAGTTTCGTAATTCGATGGTGGAGGACATTACCACTGATAAATACAATCTTTACATGGTGTTTGCTCTCGCCCCTGTACGACATCTAAGACATAAATGCTTTCGGTTGTTATCGAAGCTATCATGTCAAGATGTCGTACTAAGGTAGAATCTAATTGAATTATACTTCTTTTTGTGTCCATTTTTTTTGTTTTAACCACCCCTGACCTTTTACATCCCCCTGCCCCCATTTTCTTCACTTCGTAAAGAGACAGATTATTTTTAAACATCAAGGAACGTTGTTCCGCAAGCGAACAATCCATAATGAAAAAAAATCTATTAATGTCGTCGCTTTACGAAGTGAAGCAAAGAGACACATTGAACAATTTTCAATGGAACGTTCAAAGGGGGAACTATGTCCCCCTTTTATTTGATGAACTGGACGTTGGTGTAGGTGAAATTTGATGCGTCGTCTAATGTGACGTTGAGGTGGGGGCTGAATATCTTGCCGGTTATCGTTTTGTTTTGAGTGTCGATGTCAAGCAAACGGAGGTAGCCGTCGCGGGTATTTTGATAGTCCTGCAAAAACTGATAAATGGTGTTGCCGTTGTCGCCCTTGTCGGTGCGATGGGCGGAAGTAGTGACATGACCGCACAGTACCATCAAGACATTTTTATTGGGTTTGATGTACTGGTTGAAGATGTCCGACACTTTCATGTCACCGTAACCGGCGTTATTCTCGGCTATCGTACCGTTGGAGTTGAGGTGATAGTGCGTCACGATGATGGCATTGTGGTTGGGAAACTGTTTCAATGTGGCATCCATCCATTGGGCGGCTACCTCGCGGGCGCAAAACTCTAAGGTGATGACAATCCATTTGAGACCGCCTGCCTCGAAAAGGAAATAGGCGTTGTCGCTCTTGTCTTGCTCAAATCGTCCCTGCTGTGTGGTGAAACGGTAGACAGGGAAGAAATAATTGAACTTTTGCGTGTTGCGCAAATTGACATTCGTATTGCCGGGCGCAGCGCTGCCGGAGTATTGTCCTACGGCGCCGGTGTCGTGGTTGCCTAACGCAATAGCATAAGGAAGGCTCGCCCGCTCCAATATCTTATAGGCGATTGAAGCTATCTCCCAATGGTCGAAATTGTCGAAATTGCACAAGTCGCCTACATGTAACGCCATCGGCGCCTTTAATGAATCGGCTTTGGCTGCTACCCACTCGAACATCGTAAATAATACGCCGCGTTGTCTGTTCATGTGCTCCTGCGTATCGGGGAAGACGGGTATCGTGAATTTTTGCGCATGACTGAAGGATGATATCATGGTAGCGCATAATGCCATGAGTATCATGTGGTTGATTGATTTTTTCATTGTTTTTGGGTTTTAGTAAAATAATTGACGTTTTTTTATTGGCAGGCTCAAAGAACATCCCCCTGCCCCCAATAATAATTTCACCCCTTCGGGTTTTCTGAAAACTGAAAACTGAAAACTGAAAACTACTTACCGAAGGCTATTTCTTTGACTACTTGTAGCTTGGCGGCGCCCGGGTCACCTTTGGTGGGGACTAAATAACCGCCTTCGCCGTTCTCGTTCCAGGCGTAGATTAACACTAAACGCTCTTTAGTGGTCTTTGTCGGGTTGTCGTCCATCCATTTGATGGCGTCCTTTAAGAAACCTCTGAAATTATCAGGATTGCTGTCGGGATAGTACCAGCCTTCCTTTTGTCCTAATCCGTCGGGTCCTTCCCATGGGCGTTTGTCCCACCCTGCGGTCAGCAACGGGATATACGGTTGTTGTTCTGTTCCCGACCATTGCGCCTTGGTGGCATTGATTAACTCCTCGAACTTATGTTCTTCCGAGCCATCGGCATAGCCGGGTATCACGTTGTAATGTGTGCTGTGCGTAAAACCCGATTTTTTCTTAGCGCCACCTCCGCATCCGGCAATGGCGATGCCGTTCTTAAAGCCTACCTCCCTTGCCGCCTCCTGCATGCCGGCTAAGTCTTCGTCTGTGATGCCTTTACCCGAATCGAAGATTACGACGAGCGGCTTACCGTCGACGGTGATGTATTGGGGGTCTTTGAAGTATTGCGCCCAAAAACGGACGGCATCCTTCCAGTTCTCGATACCAAAAATCTCAGAGCCGCTATGGTTGGCTACTAACAGACTGTACTTGATGCGTTTCTTGTTCTTAGCTGTCAGGTACAACTCCATGCTTTTGTGGAGCGACAGTTCTTTGATAGCCTTAGGATTTACCATGCCCTTATCGTTGCGCCAATACCAGCAAAACAGAAAGAAATCGATGCCATGGTCGGCTGCCAGGTCGATTTGACGCTCCATGATCTCTTGCGTATCGTTACGCCAACCCCATACAGGTTCCCTTTCGGGAAACTCTTCCACAAAACGCTTGGTCAAATGGGTAGGGGCAATCTTTGCCCAGGGTTCGTTCTCCCACACGCCGCCCGGACGGGTGCGACTGCTTTGTCCCGACCAGCCGTCGAAATAATAGACGCCGATAGTTGCCGGTTTCTTTGGCTTTTCGGCGCATGATGTAACACTCAGGCACAATAATGCCACTGACAGGATAAAAATAACTTTTTTCATAAAGGTGTTTATTTATAATTTTGAACTACTGATTTTATCATCTTCAATTTGGCGGCTTGGGGGTCTTCTTTGGTCGGCACTAAATAGCCTCCTTCGCCTAACTCGTTCCATGCATATATCAGGACGATGCGCTCTTTGGTTGTCTTCGTCGGGTTGTCGTCCATCCATTTAATAGCGTCGGTCAGGAAGTTTTTAAACTGTACAGGGTCGCTGTCGGGGAAATACCAGCCTTCGCCGCCGGCTCTTCCGCGTGTCTCCCAAGGTCGTTTATCCCATCCGGCTGTCAGCAAGGGGATATAGGGTTGTTGTTCGGTGCCTATCCATTGGTCTTTGGTGGCTTTCACTAATTCAGCAAATTTATGTTCTTCCGAGCCGGCGGAATAGCCCGGTATCACATTATAATGCGTACTGTGAGTGAAGCCGCTCTTCGACCGTACCGAGCGGTCGCCGCCACATCCTGCGATGGCTAACCCATCTTTCAACCCGCCTTTTTTGGCTACCTCGTGCATCTTGGCTAAGCCTTCGTTATCGATACCGCCGGAGCCGAAAAGGACGACAAGCGGTTTGCCGTCGACGGTGACATACTGCGGGTCTTTAAAATAACGCATCCAAAATTCGGTCGCAGCGCCCCAATTTTCGGGTCCTTTGATGTCGAACCCCTGATGGTTAGCTATCAACAGGCTGAATTTAATCCTTTTTTTGTTCTTCGCCTTCAGGTATAGCTCCATACTTGTATGCTTCTCATCTTTCAAGATACGCTCGATATTGATGGGTTTGCCATCGTCGAACCAATACCAGCAAAAAAGGAAAAAATCGACGCCGTTATCTGCGGCTAAATCGATTTGGCGTTCCATAATAGCGAGGTCGTCGTTACGCCAGCCCCAGACCGGTTCGCGCCCCGGAAACTCTTCAACAAAACGACGCGACAGATGCGTCGGGGCATTCTTAGCCCATGGCTCATCGGGGTTGTTAGCAAGGCGATGCTGACCCGACCAGCCATCAAAATAATACACGCCGACGGTTGCCGGCTTTCTCTTTTGCGTTTGTTTCAACGCAACACATGCAGTTCCAACGCATAGCGCCGCTATCGTCAGAATAAAAATAAGTTTTTTCATAATTAATTGGTTTATAAATACAATACTTTTTTTTTGAGGATGCCTTTTGGGTATTTTCTGGATTGCTTCGCAAGCTCGCAATGACGAGTTGGATATCTGTCATTCATAAATTTTTACATTGATGGATTGTTAGCTTGCGGAACAAATGACAAACAAAAGAAACATCCCCCTGCCCCCTTCAAAGGGGGAACTTTAAAATGTTATTCTTTCCAAGGGACTAAAGCGGATTTGTTGATGTGACTGAAGCGGTCGGTCGTACCGGAGGCAAACGTTGTAGTAATCATCGAATAGGGATGACGCAAATACGTTAGCTCAGAGATGGGACGAAAAACGGTCTGGTAATATGACGGAAAACCGCCATGCTGGTAGTTGGCTGTCAGATAGGCATCGCCGACAAACGAACGGGCTTTGATGCCATCCATCGCCTTAATACCCGCGCTGTTAGCTATCGTTTCAACAAAAACAACGTTATTATTCGGCTCGGACGAAAAAACGATATCGGCATGGGTATCGACCCCCAAGATATACGGACCATAACAGAGCGTACCGTTGATGGGTCGCGTCACATCGGCAGGCTTGACGAAGTTATTGTTCATATCGATGATGCGCGTCCGATATTTGAGGCGTAACTGCAACGCATCGCCTGCTTTCAGCCTGTTTTCGAGCATGAGGTAGCCATTTGCCGACTTGTATTCAACTTTTTTACCGTTCAGATACATGTCGACATTATCCGCCCAAGAGGGATTTCGCATAGCAAACGACGTGATTGGCTGTTCTATTTTCTTGAAATCGATATTGTATGTATGGCAGTCGTCCTGCATCTTTCCCTTTAATACTGAAAATGAGACCTGCTCATTGGCATAGTCAGTATCTAAGTACAGGTTTAATTTGATACTGCCGTTGTTTACTTCTGCAAAATAATCGTTACGAATGACCTGCATCACGCGCAAGCCAGCCATCGTACAGCACCACCAGCAAGCGCTCATGATATCCGGTCGCGAAGCGTTACGGTTGAGGGTATGACTGCCGAAATCGCCTGTAAAATATTGGTTGTAATACAGGGAGTTAAAGATAGCAAACTCGGCGCGTTCCAAATAGTCGATGTTACCGGTCAGTTTGTAAAGATGCAGGCTCAGTTGGATAAAGTCGGCTGTCGAGCATCCTTCGTCGCGTCCTCCCCGCGCATTGCTGAAATATTCCTTCACACTGCCGAAGATGGTATAATCGTCGGAGGCGACCAAGTCGGCGTATGCCTTCACCACGTAATCGAAATGCTGTCTGTTCTTATCGAACTCGTACAGTTGAAGCGCTCCCCGCATGGTTGTCAGGTAGCCGTGTGAGTGCAGTGTGGTTCTTTCGGGCAAAGTGGGGTAAACCTTCGCTGCCGCCTGCGCATATTTGGAATCGCCGGTAAGCATCGACAGCATAGCCAAAGGCTCCGTGTACTGCGTGAAGCAGATGATACCGTCGGCGCCGCGTCCATCCAACCGTTTGCTTACCTCTGGGGTGACCTCTTGGTAAGCGCTTAAAAAGAAATCGGCTAACCGGCGCGCCGCCTGTAACACCTGTTCGTTACGGGTCAGTTTGTAATATTCAACCAACCCCGCCAGCAGTCGACCGTTGCCCCATAAAAGCGGCATGTGGTCTCGCCCGATAAGCTCTTCTTTGAATACAAGGGCAGGGTCACCGAAGCGTCCGTCGGGATGCTGGTATTTAAGCGCCTGCCTAACGATGTCGTGGAGGTAATCGCATTTGCCATCCTTGCAGGCAGTCGATAGCACCTCGATGTATCGTCCCGAAATATCGCCGCTGTAATTGTCAAAACGGCGCGGGTCAATCGGGTTGAGATTGACATCGGCTAAAATAAACTCCGGCGTAAAAACGGGGTTATGTTTCGTCCCCAGCAGGCGTTCTTTAGCCATGTTCATCCGGTGCGTAAACTCGCCGATGTTAGCGTCCTCTTTTTCGGACAGTCCACCGCAACTATTTAGCGCTAACAGACTGATTAATAATAAAATAATCGTCTTCATAATTCATAATTCATAATTCATAATTACAAATTAAAAACTACTTTTTTGATGACTTTGA
>CAYUAK010000177.1:0-23836 GCA_964442765.1 uncultured Tannerella sp.
TGTTGAATATTAGGTGTATATAGAATTTTAGGTGTATAGTTATAATTAATTAGTGGGACAATGAACTTTACGGTAGTCATCAAAAAAATGAAACCAAAAAGTGAAAAAGAAAAATCAGGGGTTTTTAGAACTCCCCTTATATCATTTATACTGAAGAAGTTTCTTGTCAGAAAAAAAAAATCCACATAGTCTTTCCATTTCGACCTTTTACCAAGGGCAAAAGCTTTCATGGCTGATAGTGTTAGCAAATCAGGACATCCCCCTGCCCCCTTCAAAGGCGGACTTATAGATGCGTTGGATGATATCGACTACTTTCATGCCTTCAAGCACGTTTGTCGTAATTGTATCGGTTGATTGTTCGGATAATACGTTGATGACGTTGCGGATGACCATGTTATGGTTCTGTGCCGAGCCTTTATAGGCGCCATAATCGTTACCGGGGTTGGTAGGCGCCAGCTCCGGTTTTTGGTAATCTTTGATATGGCAATAATCCACTTTCTCCATGTATTGCCCGCCTATTTTAACGCTTCCGTTTTGGGCTATTACTGTCATGCTGCTTTCCATGTTTTTATCCCATACAGATGTGGAATAGTTCAATGAGCCTATTCCTCCGCCCTCTGTGAAGCGGAAATTGACAATGCCAGAATCTTCAAACTCGGTCATTCCGGTGTGGTTAAAATCAGCAAAACGGGCTTGTATGTCGGTTATATCGCCGAAAAGCCAATACAGGATATCAATGAAATGAGAAAATTGGGTGAATAAGATGCCGCCATCCAACGCTTTTGTGCCGTGCCAACCACCCAGCAGGTAATAACGCTCGTCACGATTCCAGTAACAGTTGAACTGTACCATAAAAATTTTTCCTAAGATACCCGATTGTACGAGTTCTTTTATCCAAACCGACGGGGGCGAATAGCGGTTTTGCATAACGCAGAATATTTGTTTGCGGTATTTCAAGCCAGCAAACAGCACTTTTTCGGCATCGGTAACGGTGAGCGCCATCGGTTTTTCGATGACGACATGGTAACCGGCTTCTATTGCCCGGATGGCCATTTCGGCATGCAATCCGTTTGGGGTGCAAATATTAACAACGTCAAAAATTTCGCCACTATTTAACAATTCATTCAAATTGCTAAAAAAGGGCGCATCGAAAGGGTCTAATCCGAGCCTTTCTTTCGGTTTGATGTCGCAAAGAGCAACCAATTCGGCGTCGATTTCGTTGGAAATCATCTCGGCATGACGCTTGCCGATGTGACCGCATCCAACCACTGCAAAACGTATCTTTCTCATTTATTTACAACGGCTTAGAGATAGCAAAGCCATGTCACTCCCAAATACGGGAACGACAAAATGGCTCAAAAACAACACTTTTCATACCTAAACGTATGAATTAATGGCTACTTTTGAGACGACAAATTTACGCAACATTTTGCAAATAGCCAAGACTTGACTAACTATTCAATGATGTGTACACACGGATTGAAAATTCGCGCGAGCATTTTTTATAGCAACGGCAGGGATGCTGTTTTTACTTTGTGAAAAATTCTTGGATGGATTCGATGATATGTGTTTGCGTTTCGTTGGTCATTTCCGGATGGATTGGAAGCGATAATACCTCTTTACAGAGGCGTACCGATTCGTTCAAGTCTCCGGATAGTCGGACGAGCGGTTGGTAGGCTTCCTGTGCATGTACAGGTAAGGGATAATATACCATTGTAGGGATACCTCTTTCTGATAGACAGGCTTTTAGGGCATCACGGTTGCTGTTTTTTATCTGGATTGTGTATTGGTGATAGACGTGTGTTGAATATTGGAAACTTGCGGGAATCACTAATTCCTTGATGCTTTTCAACGTCTGGTTATAGCGCTCGGCTATTTGGATGCGACGTTCTGTGAAAGCGTCCAAGTAGTTTAGCTTCACGTTCAAAATGGCTGCCTGTACTGTGTCTAAACGCGAATTGCCTCCGACTATCTTGTGGTAGTATTTTTTTGTTTGGCCGTGATTGGCCAATAATCGGATTTTTTCTGCTAATATGCTGTCGTGAGTAAAGAGTACGCCACCATCACCGTAGCAGGCAAGTGGCTTGGTTGGGAAGAAAGAGGTCGTTCCTATTGTGCCGATGGTACCGAGTTTCTTTTGGTGTCCGTCACTAAAAAGGTACGCAGCGCCTATCGATTGTGCGTTGTCTTCTATTAGGTAAAGATGATACTTGTCAGCAATTTGAAGGACAGGTTCCATATCGCAGGCTTGACCGAAAAGGTGTACAGCGATGATTGCTTTTGTTCGAGGCGTAATTGCTTTTTCGATAAGAGCGGGGTTGATGTTGAAGGATAGCGGCTCGACATCAACGATAACCGGTGTTGCCCCAACCGAAGCAACTGCTTCAAGGGGCGCTATATAGGTGAAAGCTGGAACGATAACCTCCGTTTCGGGGCCTATTTGTAATGCTTGTAAGGCGATTCGCAGGGCGTCTGTACCGTTACCACATGGAACGACGTAAGGTGTATCCAAGTAGGAGGCTAAACAGTTACAGAAAATATTTACTGCTGGGCCGTTTATATACGCGCCGCTTTGAAACACATCCTGCACGGCTGCATCTATCTCTTCTTTTAGGCGCCTATATTGCGCGCTGAGATCAACCATTTGGATATCCATTTTTTTTATCTGCTTTTAGAGCACAGAGACATAGCTTTTCAGCACAGAGACACAGAGATACAGAGGGACACAGAGAAATAAAATTAAAAAAACTACTGAAACTTATATTGAAAATCGGCTATTGCCAAACCTGTTTACCTCCCCCTACCCCCTTCAAAGGGGGAATGACGCTACTTTATCTCGCTACCTGGTAAGGCCGGCTTTTCGGGCAGGATGATGGCTAAGTTGCCGTCGGCGTTTTCGGCGGAAAGGATCATGCCTTCGGAGGTGATACCTTTGAGCTTTCGCGGGGCTAAATTGGCGATGAAACAAACCTGTTTGCCGACGAGCTGCTCCGGTCGATAGTAGCCGGCGATACCGGAAACGATGGTTCTACCTCTTAAGCCGTCATCGATTTTCAACTGCAATAGCTTATCGGCTTTAGGCACTTTGGTACATTCTAATATCGTGCCAACGCGCAGATCTAATTTGGCAAAATCATCATACGCGACCGTTTCGCGGACAGGATTAGCTTGCCATTGTGCCATCTCATTCGATTTCTTCGTATCTAACAGTTTTTGAATCTGCTTTTCAACTATCTCGTCTTCGATTTTCTCAAAAAGCAGTTCCGTAAAGCCAAGCGTATGGCCGGCCAAAAGTAGCTCTGTCGAACCCAATGTATCCCACCCTAACGGATTCACATTGAGCATTTTGTTCAGCTTTTCCATGCTAAATGGGAGGAACGGTTCGAAGGCTATCGACAGGTTGGCCGTTATCTGCAGGGCGATGTTCAGTATCGTAGCGACGCGCGCCTTGTCGGAAGCAAACAATTTCCATGGCTCGGTATCAGCCAGGTATTTATTTCCGATGCGCGCCAGGTTCATCGCTTCTTTTTGCGCCTCGCGGAAATGATAGGTGTCAAGTAACCTTTCAAGCTCCGTTTTGACATTAGCAAAGTCCTGAAGCGTTGCTTTGTCATAGTCCGTTAGATCGCCACATTTCGGTACTGTATTATCAAAATATTTACCGGTGAGGACGAGCGCTCGGTTCACAAAATTACCCAGGATAGCGACCAACTCGTTGTTGTTACGCGCTTGAAAATCCTTCCACGTAAAGTCGTTGTCTTTTGTTTCGGGGGCATTGGCTGTCAGCACATAACGCAAGACGTCCTGTTTTCCGGGCAGCTCCTCCAAGTATTCGTGTAGCCATACCGCCCAATTGCGGGAGGTCGAAATTTTGTCATTTTCCAAGTTAAGGAATTCATTGGCCGGTACATTTTCAGGTAGGATAAACGAGCCTTCAGTTTTAAGCATGGTCGGGAAAACGATGCAATGAAAGACGATGTTATCTTTTCCGATAAAATGGACGAGCTTTGTGTCGGGGTCTTTCCACCATTTTTCCCATTCCTTTGGGAGCAGTTCTTTGGTATTGGAGATATAACCGATAGGCGCGTCGAACCATACATATAATACTTTCCCTTGGGCGTCTTCGACGGGTACAGGAATGCCCCAATCGAGGTCTCGACTGACGGCGCGGGGTAGCAGGCCTGTATCTAACCAACTCTTACATTGCCCGTACACATTTGATTTCCACTCTTTGTGGCCTTCTAATATCCATTGTCGAAGCCATTGCTCATATTGGTCAAGCGGCAGATACCAGTGTTTTGTTTCGCGCATGACAGGTAAACTACCGCTTATCATCGATTTCGGATTTTTCAATTCCATTGGGCTTAGAGACGTCCCGCAGGCTTCACACTGGTCGCCGTAAGCGTTTTCGTTCCCGCAATGGGGGCATGTTCCTGTAATATAGCGGTCGGCAAGGAACTGTCGGGCAACTTCGTCGTAAAGCTGCTCGCCGGTTCTTTCGATGAACACGCCTTTGTCGTAGAGCTTGCGAAAAAAATCCGATGCAACCTGCCGGTGTGTCTGGGAGGTTGTTCTTGAATAGACGTCGAAGGTAATGCCGAACTCTTCAAACGATTTTTTTATCAGGGTATGATACCTATCGACAACAGCTTGCGGCGTGATACCTTCCTGCTTGGCGCGCAGGGTTATCGGTACGCCGTGTTCGTCGGAGCCTCCGACGAACAGCACCTCTTCGCCTTTGAGACGGAGATAACGCGCATAGATGTCGGCAGGCACATAAACGCCGGCTAAGTGCCCGATATGAATAGGACCATTAGCGTAGGGTAACGCTGAGGTGATGAGGGTGCGTTTGAAATGCTTAACTTCCATTAAAATTCTATTCCTAACTTCAGACTAAACCCCCCGGCGCCTTTTGCCTCATATTTTGCGTTAGTGGAATCTTTGATATAATAGTAGCCGTAACCTCCATTTTTAGGAATACCTCCATAGCCCTGATAGGCATAGCCTAAACTGAAATTAAGTCCTATCATCGGCGCTAATTGAATCTTTGCGCCAACGGCCGGATTCAGATAAAGACCCATACCACCAAAGCCATCGCTGAGGTTAAACGCATAGCCAAAACGCAACATGAAAAAGGGTGATATTTTGCTGTTTTGTAGCGGAAGGTAAGCACGCACATCTAAGAAAATCGGTAATACCGTAAAAGACGAATCAACCCCGCGCATATAGGTGACAGAATCAGCCGGTCTGATTTTGCCATTCAAGACACTACCCACATAGTGAGGATAGGTATTAGGATTTTTCATCGCCGTATCGCGCGCATTAAATATATGTAATCCCAAACCGGCGCCTGCAAAAAAGTACTCATTTATCTGGTAGCCATGACTTGTATTGATTTCAAATGTCCCTTTTTCGCCTGTTTTTCCCATCGGGATGTTGAACCCTAAATCAACAATTCCTTTGTATCCGCTTACGTTGTAATCATTATAGTAATAATCGTCATTGTATCTTTGAGCGTTCCTGCCGCCATACGGGTCATTGTATCTGTTATTACCGGGGGCTGGCGTCGCGTTTCTTGCCGTCGATGAGGGCCGTCCTGCGTTCTTTACTGATGTGCGTGACAATCGTCTTACTTCATCGGTTGAAAACTCATAGACTCTGCCGGATGCCGTGCGGATGCTGATAAAATCGTCTGTTTCTTCTTCTATTATTCCTCTTATCTCGCGTCCGTTGTTGAGGAATATCACATCGGGTTCATCATTCGCTAAGTTGGACTGCCGCGGTTGAACGCCCGTATTACGTGGAGGTTGCGTATTGCGTGGGGGTTGCGTATTACGCGGAGGGGGTGTTGAACGTGATGCGGTGCTCCGTGCATTTCGTGAATAATCTTCATATTCGAGGTCAGATTCGTTATTATATCTTTCCATTTGTTGATTTATTGTCCGACGTCTGGCATCGGAAGACGATTCGGCAGGAACATTGCTTCTCGGCGTAGCCGCTGTTTTTGGGTCTGTATATACAATACCCATCACTTCTATGGCCTCATTTTCGGGTATGTCCATGACCAAGACCGCCGTGCCGCCCAGGTCGGCAGCTTTCTTCTTTAACTGTTGAATAGCATCCCGATAACTGATTTGAGAGGTAGCGGAAATTCGACTCAGACGGGTCATCCCTCGGACGTCTGATTCCGTAAAAGTCGTCTTAACATCTTCCCAGTTAACCGCCTCTTCGAGCAAACGGTTGCGAGGTGTGGTTGTTGTTCCGCTTGTGGCCGGACGGCTTGTTGTAGCGCTGGTAGCAGGACGCTGGCTCTCATCAAAATATTCCCTTCTGCCGTCCGCATAAAGAATATATGAAATCACTGATTTAGGACGCGAATAGACCGCCGTTTCGGGTGGGTAGATGTAAAAAACATTCGTCGCGTCAGTTCTGGTAATTTTTACCTCAACTGTTTGCCCGTTTCGTAACACAAGTTTATCTTGGGCATGGAGGCAATTAAAGACCCCGATAAAGATTAAAAAACACAAAATTGAATATCTCATAATCGCATTAATATGTTCCCCTGCTGTCTCCTTTGCAAGGATTTTAACAAATCATAACGGACGTGGAAACAACTGAATATCAGAATATTACTTCGAATAAGATAATTTTCCAACTATCAACGCCCGTTTGTTAATTAAAAAATTCTTTGTCTGAAAACGTGGCAAAGGTAAAACAAAGAGTTTGAATAATCAAAATTTCTATAAAAAAAATCATTTTCTTTTTTCTGAAGCATGAAATTTTGTTTAAATTTTCACTTTTTCACGCTGTTTTTTTGCAAAAAAGAAGTGCTGTCATAGTGTCAGAAACCCCAAAATGGTCGCCAAAAGCTGCAAAAAAAACGTTTTTTTGGTATTATGCTCAATTTGCACTATCTTTGCCCGATTTTTTAATGAGAAAATTGTAGTTTTCGGCGTTTTTTATCCGGAAATTTGATAAGATGTAAAAGAAAGAAAGATGAATGTAATTACTAAAACAATTGATTTGGGCGATGGAAGGACAATCGCCATTGAGACCGGTAAGTTAGCCAAACAGGCTGACGGCTCGGTTACTGTCCGGATGGGAAACACCATGCTACTTGCTACGGTTTGTGCTGCAAAAGAGGCTGTTTCCGGAACTGATTATATGCCGCTTCAGGTAGAATACAAAGAGAAGTTTTCTGCTTTTGGGCGGTTCCCAGGCGGATTCACACGCAGAGAGGGCAAGGCTTCCGATTTGGAAATTTTAACCGCACGATTGGTAGACAGGGCGTTACGGCCATTGTTCCCCGACAACTATCATGCCGAAGTTTTTGTTAATATTATCCTGTTTTCGGCGGATGGCGAAGACATGCCCGATGCCTTGGCCGGTCTTGCCGCTTCGTCGGCGCTGGCTGTTTCCGACGTACCGTTCAACGGCCCAATTTCGGAAGTGCGCGTAGCACGGGTAAACGGGAAGTTTATTATCAACCCGACTTTTACCCAATTAGAAAATGCTGACCTCGACATCATGGTTGGCGCTACAGCCGATAACATCATGATGGTCGAAGGCGAAATGGACGAAGTACAGGAAGCAGATATGCTCGAAGCAATAAGAATTGCACATGAGGCTATTAAAATCCATTGTAAGGTTCAAACCGAACTGATGGAAGCCTGCGGTAAAACCGTAAAACGCACGTATAACCACGAAGAGAATGAAGACGAACTGCGTGCTTCTGTCCGTAGCGCCTGTTACGATAAGGTGTATGCCATCGCAGTTTCCGGAAGCGGCAAACAGGAACGCTCGGAAGCGTTTACTGCTATTAAAAATGAGTTTAAATCACAATTTTCAGTAGAAGAACTTGAGAAAAAATCTGCGCTGATTGACCGTTATTATCACGATGTAGAGAAAGAGGCGATGCGTCGGGCTATCTTAGACGAAGGCAAACGATTAGACGGACGTGCGACAACCGACATCCGTCCGATATGGATAGAGACTGATAACTTACCAGGACCGCATGGAGTAGCTATTTTTACCCGAGGTGAAACACAATCCCTGACTACTATTACGCTTGGCACCAAACCGGATGAAAAGATTGTGGATGATGTGTTGGTTTTCGGCAAAGAACGCTTCCTGCTGCATTATAACTTCCCGCCATTCGCCACAGGTGAGGCTCGTCCTCAGCGCGCTGTCGGTCGGCGTGAGGTAGGTCACGGTAACCTGGCACATCGCGCGTTGAAACGTATGTTGCCTAAA
This sequence comes from uncultured Tannerella sp., assembly GCA_964442765.1. GTDB lineage: Bacteria > Bacteroidota > Bacteroidia > Bacteroidales > Tannerellaceae > Tannerella. The sequence continues at coordinate 8,254 of CAYUAK010000177.1, forward strand.
GATTATCCATACGTCATCCGTATTATCTCCGATATCCTCGAATCCAACGGCTCATCGTCCATGGCAACCGTCTGCGCGGCTACCTTGGCGTTGCTTGATGCCGGTGTCCCAATGCGTAGTCCCGTGTCAGGGATAGCGATGGGGCTTATCTCCGAAAATAAAGGCGCTAACTTCGCTATACTTTCAGATATATTGGGCGATGAAGACCACCTCGGAGACATGGATTTTAAGGTCACAGGCACTAAAAAAGGGATAACAGCTACCCAGATGGATATCAAGGTCGACGGTCTGTCGTTTGAGATACTGGAAAAAGCGCTGGCACAAGCCAAAGCAGGACGGCTGTATATTCTTGATAAGATTAACGAAGCCATGCCTGCACCGCGTCCCGACCTGAAACCGCATGCTCCGCGCATCGAAGTACTGATTATCGGCAAAGAGTTTATCGGGGCAGTCATCGGGCCGGGAGGCAAAATCATTCAAGGGATACAGGAAAAGACCGGAACGACTATTTCTATTGAAGAAGTTGATAATAAGGGTATTGCAGAAGTCGCGGCCTCTAATAAGGAAAGTATTGATATGGCGCTGAAAATGATTAAAGCGATTGTGGCCATTCCTGAAGTGGGAGAGGTTTACGTCGGAAAGATATCTTCTATCATGCCATACGGCGCTTTCGTCGAATTTATGCCCGGTAAAGATGGGCTGCTTCATATCTCCGAGATCGATTGGAAACGATTGGAATCGGTCGAAGAAGCAGGGCTGCGGGAAGGTGAAGACGTGACGGTGAAGCTGCTTGATATAGACCCAAAGACAGGCAAGTTTAAACTTTCTCGTAAGGCGCTGATGCCTAAGCCCGCCGGCATGGTTGAACCCACTCGACCGCCAAGGCCGCCCCGTCATGGTGAAAGCAGTAGTGGTAGTGGTGGACCACGCCCTCCATTCAATCGTGATGGGGGTGGAAAACGTCGGTGATTTCCTACACAGAGACACAGTTTTTTTAAAGCACAGAGGACACAGAGGGACACAGAGTTTTTTTTTAAATGAGCTTTACTGAAACCTGACACCTGAATTGAAAATCGGCCTTAGCCAAACCTATTTAAAAAATATGAGACTTGGAATTATTACTTTTGGTGCCCTCATTTTGAGCTTGCATTTGTTGGCTCAACGGTATGTTAATCCGGTCATACCGGGTGATTTTGCCGACCCTACTGTCATTCGTTTTGACGGTAAGTACTATGCTGCCGGGACGTCATCCGAGTGGGCGCCGCATTATCTGATTTTTGAATCGGTCGATATTATCAACTGGAGCTATGTAGGCCCTGCTTTCAAAAACAAACCTGACTGGACAAAAGCATCCTTCTGGGCGCCGGAGTTATATGTACATAACGGGAAAATTTTTCTGTATTACACTGCGCGAAGAGTTTCGGATAACGTTTCTTATATTGGCGTTGCTTCAACGGATGATATAAAAAAAGGATTTACGGATCATGGCTGTTTAGTTGCATTTGAGAAAGAGGCAATTGATGCTTTTGTCTTCGACGATAATGGCAAGATGTATATCTCCTGGAAAGCCTACGGTTTAGACCAGCGCCCCATCGAATTACTTTGCTCTGAGCTATCTCCGGATGGCCTACGGTTAGTGGGTGAGCCTTTTTCGCTGTTGAAAGACGACAGCCGGCAAGGCATGGAAGGGCAATATATGTTCAAAAAAGGGGATTACTATTACATTATCTACTCCATTTTAGGTTGTTGCGGCCCAAGGAGTAATTATGCCGTTTCGGTGGCTCGCTCCAAATCCTTCAAAGGCCCTTATGAGAAGTTTGAAGGCAATCCTATTCTGCAAGGTGATGGCGATGAGGTTCAGTCATGCGGTCATGGTACAGCCGTAGAAACACCCGAAGGGAAGATGTTCTATTTATTTCATGCCTATGTGAAGGGGAAAGGGTTTTACAATGGCCGACAGGCGTTCCTTAAAGAATTGGCTATCAATGAAGAAAAATGGCCGTACTTCGTCACGGGTAAATATGCGAAGCTTAACGAACAGACAAAGAACATACAAGCGCTACAAAAAGCTATCCCCGATTTTGAAGATTTGTTTGACGGACCGGTTATCCGGCCTGAATGGTCTTGGAACTTCACATTTGCTGATGTAAAAGCGACTGTTAAAAACAATACCTTGTTCCTGTCGGGAACGGCTTTTGAAGGCAACAGCTTCGGTACTGCGCTTTGTTTGAGAACTTTATTGCCCGACTATGAAATAACTTCTTCGGTTTATGACCGGACAGGTATCTTTTCCGGACTTACCTTGTATGGTGACAAAGACAACCTGCTCCTCTTCGGCAAAGAAAACGGCGCTCTCGTCCTCAAACAAGTTAGGAGGGGTCGAGGCGCCCAACAAGGACAGGCAGAAATCCTCTTTCAACAACCTCAGCCGGGTACTGTTCATTTAAAAATTATCGTCACTGACGGGTGTTATGCTTCTTTTCAATGGAGCATCGACCAAAAAACATGGAACCCGCTTCCGGAAGCCAATCAGAAGTTAGATATGTCCTATCTGCCACCCTGGGACAGGGCTTTCCGGCCGGGCTTGGTTCATATTGGCGACGAAAAAACGCCGTCTGAGTATACCTATTGCCGGTTGAAATATACTCACTAAAAATATTTTTTCATGTACATGCAGCGAAACATGACTTTTTTTACGTCCTTCCCGTTTCCAAATAATACATCAAGCTATGAAACCATTTATCCTGTTTGATATTGATAATCCAGGCAGGCGGAATTTTTTTATAAATTTTTCTTTTTATGGTGGAAAATACTAACTTTGCAGCCCGTTAGATACAATTATTATGAAAAAGATTTATTGCATGTTGATAGCGCTGATGACAGTGAGCGCGGTCTTTTCGCAGACCAAAAAGACGGACAACGATACTACTTATATGCTTACCTACGACCATGGAGGGCTGATATTATGGGGTGAAGACCATTTTATGGAAAGACTGAAAAATGCCATTGACTGGCTGAATAAGTACCCTTCGTTTAAAATAGGGCTAGAAAATGAGGCGCAGATTTACGACTATTTTGGCGAACACAGTCCGGAAATCCTGAAGGCTCTTAACCAATATCTCGTTCAGTATAAAGGGCGGTTGGGCATAGGCTCCTGTACGTATGGACAGCCGCTTTCCATTTTTATTAGCGACGAATCGAATATCCGGCAAATCTCTTACGCTTTGGAGGCAACGAAAAAATGGCTTAACTACCGCCCGCCTGTTTACCTGATGAGCGAACATGCCATGCACAGCCAAATCCCTCAAATAATCAAAGGGTTCGGTTTTGATGGGGCTATCATGCGGACGCATTTCATGATGTACGGGTACAATCCAACATTTAATGTACCGATAGGGCTTTGGGTCGGATTAGACAGTACCCGCATTCCTACCATCCCGACCTATACAGGCGAAGGAGCAGAGTTCGGTAAAACAACCATCGATACCTGGATTTTGACCCGGTATCCGAGCCGCGAATCGTCCCAATCATTAGACGACTATAGGAAAATATTCAGTCATATTAAGCCGTTATTAGCCACACGGGCTGATGATTCCGGATTACGGAAGGAAGAATTAGTCAAAGAATACGAAGGGAACAAGAAATTTCAATGGATTCTGTTAGACGAACTCTTGAGTAAATATCCGCCTGCCAAAGAACTAATGCCTACCAAACCCAATGATTTCATTGTTAGGATGCCGTGGGGATATTGCGGAAACGAGATATGGAACCTGTCGCGGAAAGCGGAAGTATCTGTCCTCACAGCCGAAAGATTAAACGCCATAGCCGAAATGTATGGCAAAGCTTCCAGCGAACAGGAATTAGACAAAGCCTGGAAAGACTTACTCTTAGCACAGCACCACGATGTACAAATCGTTGGATTGGTAGCAGATGCCCGGCGATTATTACCCGAATCAACCCGTATTTCAACACAAGTCATCGATTCAACGATGTTTTTCTTTGCCAACCGTATGACAGGCGAAGGCTTCCAGCATGTCACGGTTTTTAATCCCCTTTCATGGAAAAGTTCCGCACTTATTAAAACCAACGTATCTTTCAACAAAGGAGAAGCAAAAAATGTGACGGTTAAAAGAGGCGAAACGATTTTCTCATCGTCTATTATACAATCCAACAGCTATTCAGATGGAAGTATCATGGATGCCACCATCGCTTTTCAAGCGCCATTAGACCCCTTAAGTTTGACGACATTTTCTCTTATCGCCTCCAATAACCCGCCCATTATTTCTGAAAGCAAATTAACGATTGATGAGAGAGCCTATCGAATAAAAACGCCTTTTTATGAAATCAAATTAAATCCGGGAGGCGGAATAGATTATTTGAAAAATGCAAAGGATGAGTGGATATGGAAGAATGACAATGAACGAAGCGCCTATTTTGAAGGTACCATTGACGGCGTTGTCGCACAGTCGAAAGGTCTATGGCATATTCAAAAACCGCAAGGGAATAGTCCTGTGATTATATTGACCGAAGCCGGTTTTGTTGCAGATATACCCTATTTGTTTAGGCTAACGTTAAATGAAGCCAATCCGACAATAGAGTGTAGCGTAACATTTGATTTTGATGGACAAAAGATTGGGCTTCCGACCGATAATCGTCGTGACAGTCACTCACCTTTTGTGCATGACAGGAAACTTCGTTTCAAATTTTTCCAAAACGTTGATAAAACGGCTATTGGGGTACGGGATTTGCCCTTCGCTATAGCCGAAACGTCGGAAAAAACAATCGAAGGTAACTATTGGACGGCTATCACAGACCAACAGAACGGATGCGCCGTTTTTAATAAAGGGAACATGGCAATTGTCAGGGAATCAGACCAAAGCATCTCTATACCGCTTGCCTATTCCCAATATTATGTTTGGAGAACACGGGTGCTGTATGGGAACTATGACTATTCGTTTGCCTTTCTTCCGTTCAAAGGGCAGTGGCAACAGGCAGACCTGCCTAAGAAAGCACTTGAATATGCTTTTCCAACGCCCACTTGCGAAACCAAACGTTCTACCAATGAACTAAGTGATGTTGTCAAACCGGTACAACTGTCGTTTGATAGCGACGATGTCATTTTGACGGCTTTTTATTCGCATAAGGGCAGCTTTCTCGCGCGTTTTTTTAAATATTCCGACCAAACAAAACATTCTTCAGTAAAAGCAGAGGTTGGCACTTTTCGCGCTGCCGAAGTGGACTTAAGCGGCAAGACGCTGACTAACAACACGAACCAACTTATTTTGACACCCTGGCAATTTAAAACCTATCGTTTTACACATTAACAGGGCATTGTCATCTTTTGGCTTATGAGGGACTAATGATTTCCAGCAATTTGTTAATTTTAATCAAGTTGATTAGTAGAGAATTGGTTATTATTGAGTGAGATATGAAAATATCGAGTATTTCCAAATATTCTTCATAAGCCATCAAAGTCGCTAAATCTGTGCTGTTATCTTGCACCAACACAGTTGTATAAGAAGCAAAGTAACATTCGGCTTCAAATGAAGTAAGGGGCTTATGATTATTTATCCAAATGTCCTCAAACGTTTTCAAATCCGGTTTTTTCTTTTTCTGAAAAATTTCAGATAAATAATAGGTTTTAATTAAAAAGTATTCTGGGTACTTTTCATAGCTTTTTTTCAATTTTTTCCAATAATCTTTATGAAAAATCATTTGTAAATAATACAACTCAATGAAATCGGAAATCGGGGCTTCGCCTGCCTTTTCGCGAAAAGCGGCAATTGCTTTTTCGGGGTTATCATTTAAAATGATGGATGCTATTGTCTGGACAAGCTCCGCAGCAATTGCTTCGTTTACATTTAACATTCCCTCAAAAATGTTTTCAGGGAGTTTTTCTATTCCTACGAAATCTCTGTCAAATTTTTGCTCAAACAATTCCAAGCTCTTTTCTATTGCCTCATTACCTACCAATTCGAGCGCTAACATGTCGGATAACAGGGAGAGCCTTTTTGTGTTTTCTTCATCCAATTCCTCATCTTCCAAATGCTCTTTAGAAAGTAACTCAAAAAACAGTATTTTCTTTTCCTCAATGTCTAGTGCTTCTAATTCCTCGATGATTGCATCATGTTCCATCTCGTCGTCGTCATCAAAATCTTCGTCATCAAAATCTTCGTCGTCATCATCAATATTGTCGTCTTCAAAATTGGCTGGATTATCTACATGCAAAATGTAATTATAGTTGCCCTCACCTGCTGTTTTTTTCAGTTGATCCAAAATTTGTCTTTCACGTAAAGGCGAATCAAACCCTGTATTGACATATAAAGGTTTGCCGTCCACTCCACCACATTCTACTGCTATCAGCGGGATTTCGTCGGTATCCTCTTCCAAAAAATGGCGGGGGATGGATGTGAAATCCTTACAGGGTTTAAAGCCAAACGATTCGGCATATTCTACTCCGGCATGTATGATATTGTGAACCAGATTGTATGTGGTTTTTTTCAATCCGAGACCTCGCATTCTCATTGCTTGCAATAACTCTTCAAGCTCTTCATAAGGTACATTGAACTTAAAGATGGTATCCTTCACCCCCAGACAAGCCAAGTCGACTAAGTACATACAGAATGTAACATTGTCATTAGCATGTTGTCGGACAATGAATATCGTACACATGTTCTCTTCTTGCCAGTGTTTGTTGAGATAGCACTCTTTGATTGGCAAACTTCTTGATTTTTGCCGGATATAGTTTTCCGGGCTTAATAGCTTGGGGTGATTTCCTGATTTTTTACTCATAATTTTTTTTTTTTGCCACGAATTACACGAATAAATCTTAATTCTCAATTCTCCATTCCTCCTATCTGTTCCAAACGCGGGGGGCGGGGGTTTTGGGGAGGGGTTTGCGGGTTTTTAGCTCTTTCATTACTTCTTCGATGGCGCGGTCTAACTGCTCGTCTTCGCCGTTCCATTCTTTGACCGGGTCGTTATCTATGTAGATGTCGGGATCGACGCCATGGTTCTCGATGATCCACTCGCCTAACAAGTTGAAGCTGGTAAAGAACGGTACGCGCAAGTCGGTGCCGTCGATAAACGGCAACGAGCCGCTGATGCCAACTATCCCGCCCCAGGTGCGTGTTCCTATCAGTTTGCCGATACCTAAAGCGCGAAAACCCCACGGGAACAAATCGCCGTCGGAAGCCGAATATTTATCTATCAGGCACACTTTAGGGCCTACCTGTACGGCGTCGGGGACGGTTCCTATTCTCGAACTGCCTCTCGACATCGTCAAACGATACGGCTCGCGGGCAAGCCTTTCAAGTATCATCGGCGATACGTTGCCGCCGCCGTTGGAGCGGTCGTCGATGATAAGGCCTTCCTTGTCTAATTGGGGATAGAAATAGCGGGCAAACTCATTCAGTCCGTCGGCGCCCATGTCGGGAATGTATATATAGCCAATCTTGCCACCGGAGGCTTTATCTACTTTTTCGATGTTCTTCTGAACCCATTCATAATGAATAAGCGAATGCTCCTGTTCTATCGGACGAATGACCACTTTCCGCGCGCCGGCCAAGGTGGCTGTGCTGTTAAGCGTTATTTCGGTTGGGATGTTGGCTTTGCCTACTAACAGGGCGTACATGTCGTTGACCGTATTAGTAGCTACCCCATCTATGGCAACGATGAAATCGCCTTTTTTGGCTTCTATACCCGGCTCCATGAAGGGAGACCGCAAGGAGCTGCTCCATGTCTCACCTTTGTATATTTTCTCAATCCTGAAAAATCCACTCTTGTCGCGCGAAATTTCGGCGCCTAACAGACCCATTTTGATACGCGGCGGACGTTCCATTTCGCCTGTCGAGATATAGGCATGGCCGCAGTTCAGCTCGCTTATCATCTCGCCTATCACATAGTTCAAGTCCAAGCGGTTTTTGACGTGCGGGACGAGAACGGCAAATTTGTCTTTCATCGCCTTCCAATTGACACCGTGCATATTCTCTACATAAAAGCCGTCCCGGAAAGCGCGCCAGGCCTCATCGAATATCTGCGCCCATTCCTTTGGATAGTCGGTTGTAATCTTCATATCCGACATGTATACCGGCTTGTCAAGGGTCACCCTTCCAGACGGTATATCCGTAATAAACACCTGTCCGCTGCGCATGAATCCGGCCTTTTTGCTTCCCGGCTCCACCCACATACGTGCGCCTTCGACCACATTGTCTTCTTTATTTTTCTCTATATCGTATACATAAGTAGAATTAGCGCGTGCGTAATACACTTTCTTTCCGTCGGAATAAAAATTGCTGTACGAGCCGTTGGCGACGGGTACTTTGACTATACGGTCGGGCAATCCGTCCGTATCAATGACCACATCTTTGGCCGACGACTTGTCCTCTTTCTTGTCGTCTTCTTTTTTCGTTCCTTCCTCTACCTTCACCTCCGCCTTTTTCACATCGTTACCGTCGTCTTTCTGCAAAAAGGGCGACGGGGTATCTTTTTTCAGGAGCGCAAAATAGACGCCATTATCCGACCGGCCATAGATATGATTCCATTCTTTTGAGCCATACGTCGGGGTAAAATCGCGGGAGGAGGTAAATACCAAATATTTCCCATCCGTACTAAAGACCGGGGAGCCGGAGCTGTACCAGCGGTCGGTGACGGGGTATTCTTTCTTATCGGCCAAGTTATAAACATAGATGATTGAAAAGTCGTTTGAGGCGTCCCGCGTATAGGTAAGCCACTTACTGTCGGGCGAAAAGGCGACGCTACGTGGAACACCTACCGGGTCTTGCACAACAATCGTTTTGTTTTTATTCTGTATATTCAACAGTACGACCCTGTTTTTGCGGTCGGTATACACAACATATTGGCTGTTCGGGCTCCAACTGAAATCGCGGATATAGGTGTCATTGCTTTTAGTCAGCGCGATAGCTTCGCCGCCTTCGGCAGGTTGCATATACAGCTCCGTTTCGCCGGTCACATCGGAAATATAGGCGATATGCTTCCCGTCGGGCGACCAGGAAGCGGCTCTTTCGTGCGCACCGGGTGTTCGGGTGATGTTTCGGGTTACCCCCTGCTCTGCCGGCAGGTTAAACAGCTCGCCCCTTGCTCCTACAACGAGGCGTTTCCCGTCGGGCGATAGGCTGGCGCTAGAAAAATACTTGCTGCCGTCTTTTATTTCGCTCCGAGCATACACGTTATCGGAGGTAAGCGTTATCGTCACTTTCTCCGCTTTTTTGGTTGCCGGGTCTAACTTGAAAATATATCCGCCTTTTTCAAAGACTATCATTTTGCCGTTGGAAGAAGGAAATTTGACGTCAAAATCAGTGAAGCTGGTTACTTTGGACGTTTCTTTCGTTTTGGTATTGTATACAAAGATATTCATTGTGCGGTCACGGTCGGAAGCAAAATAAATCTCGTCGCCAATCCACATCGGGAAAATATCCTGTGCATCGTTTTTGGTTATGTTTTCGACAGCTTTCTTCTCCGTATCGTAAATCCATATATCATCGGCCATCCCGCCTCTATAGTATTTCCATGTACGGAACTCGCGCATCACGCGGTTATAGGCCAATTTTTTACCGTCGGGTGAAAAACTGCAAAAGCCGCCTTCCGGCAATGGAATGGGTTGAGAAAGCCCACCTTCTTTATTTACAAGTTTCAGATTGCCGTTAAAGCTGCCGCTTATACGGTTGCGATAGACTATCTGACGACCATCGGTAGTCCATGTCATTACAATGTTATTCGGCCCCATGCGATCTCCCAAATCGTCCCGCGAATTAGTAGAGGTATAGGTCAGTCGTAACGGCTCGCCCCCCTCGGCAGGAATTGTATATACTTCCGTATTGCCATCGTATTGCCCTGTGAAAGCAATCGTTTTGCCGTCGGGTGAAAAGCGTGCGAACATCTCATAGCCTACATGCGACGTAAGCCTTTTAGCCTCGCCGCCGTTTATCGGCGCTTTGTACAAATCGCCGGCATACGAAAACACGATGTCGGTACCGTTTGTTGAAGGAAACCGTAAAAGTCGGGCTTCCTCAGCCTTCGACGACATAACTGAAAATGTCGCCCCTATCCATAAACTTAAAAAAATAAATCTTTTCATATCTTGACCTTGATTTTTGACCTTGATTTTCAGGAATAAAGGATTATCCTGATTATTTTAAAATTCTCAATATATATTATATTCGGCCAGTATCTTACTGATGTCTGCCATCTTTTGTTCTCTGTCCCAGGAAAAAGTTCTGCTGTTTTGTTCTAAGTATTTCATTAGAAAAAGCGCTTTATCAAGCAGTAGAAGTTTTTCCGCGATATCCTTTTTAATAAGTCCATCCTGATACAGCAGCTCGGATAGCATTTGTATCATAGCCTGTTGCTCTGATTCGCTCAGCTCGTCCCTTGACAGCTCATTCAATATTTCCTCGTTGTCCATTTCGTAAAAATAGTCCGGCGGATGGCGGAAAAATTGCCGGTACATTTCATTGAACCGTTCCTGCACTAACGTCCAGTCCGGTTCTTCGATTTTGTACCGCAACAGTTTGGATAGCATACTGAAAAACTCCTGCAAAATCCGCATGATATAGTCCCGTTCAATCATCTCTTAATTCGTAATTCGTAATTTATACTCGTTCCATCCTAAGAACCCGCTATCCAACTCATAAACCGTGAACCCCTCTTTTGCAAGCTGTTGGGCTGCATCTTTGCTGCGTCGGCCACTTCGGCAATAAACGGCAACCGGCTTCGATCGGTCGAGTAAAGACTTTGCTTTTTTAAGAAAATCCGCTTCTAATACATTAATTATAATAGCGCTGTCGATGTGTCCAGCCGCATACTCTTCCGGTCGGCGAACATCTACTAACTGGACTTTCGGATTGTCTTTAAGCAGTTTTTCAAACGCCTCCGGCGAATAGGAAATAAATTTTTGTGTCTGAGCGCAGCATAAAACCGCAACCGACATATAGCATATTATCAGCGTTTTACTAACTATTTTTCTCGAATTTCTTAACATAAAACTCATTTTTCAGGTCTCAAAGGTAAGATATTTTTTTTACAAAAAACGCCGATACGAAAAAAAAACTTATGAAATTTCTAACATGCGATGAATGGGTTGGACGGCTTTTTCTCGGATAGCCTGGTCGATAAGGATTTCGGGCGTCTCGTCGCGCAGGCAAAGGAAGAGCTTTTCCATTGTGTTGAGGCGCATGAAGCTGCACTCGTTGCAGGCGCAGGTACTGTCGTTGGGTGGCGCTGGGATAAAAACCTTTTCCGGGCTTCTTTTGCGCATTTCGTGGATGACACCGCTTTCGGTTGCAACGATAAATACTGATTGCGGGGATTGTATCGTATAGGTGATGAGCGCCGATGTTGAGCCGATAAAATCGGCAATGGTCAGTACGGGCTGCTTACACTCCGGGTGGGCAATCACTTCGGCATCGGGATATAGTTTCTTTTGTTCGAGAATCTTTTCCAGTGAAAACTGCTCGTGAACATGACATGCGCCGTCCCAAAGGGTCATCTGGCGACCGGTGATGCTGTTCAGATAATTGCCAAGATTACGGTCGGGGCCAAAAATCAACTTCGCATCAGCGGGAAACGATTCGACAATCTTTTGTGCATTCGTTGAGGTAACGACAATATCTGTCAGGGCTTTTACTGCTGCTGTAGTATTTACATACGAAATAACCTGATAGCCGGGATGCGCCCGGATAAACTTTTCAAACGCATCAGCCGGGCAGCTATCTGCCAGCGAGCAACCGGCCTCTTTATCAGGCACTATCACTTTTTTATATGGCGAGAGCAGCTTAGCCGTTTCGCCCATAAAATAAACCCCACATACGACAATGATATCAGCCGTAGTCTTAGCGGCATATTGCGCCAAAGCAAGGCTATCGCCGACACAGTCAGCTATATCCTGAATATCGGCCGTTTGATAATAGTGCGCTAATATAAGCGCGTCTTTCTCTTTTCTCAAGCGGTTGATTTCCGCAATTATTTCCATTTTTGCTTCCATAAATGAACGAATAGAAGCGACAAAAATACCTTAAATTTCTTTTATCGCAAAATGCGGTTGAATTATTAAAAAATATAGTACTTTTGCAGCCGTTTTATTAACAATAATCAGTATGAAAACGAACAAAATTATCGGAGAAAAGATAAGAAGTATCCGCGAAATGAAAAAAATATCCGTTGAGGATATGGCCGCACGCTCCGGTCTTTCGGAAGAACAGATAAGTCGAATTGAAGGAAACGAGGACTTCCCCTCCTTGGCACCACTCATTAAAATAGCCCGCGTATTAGGCGTGAGGTTAGGCACCTTCTTAGACGACCAGCAAGAGCTTGGCCCGGTGATCTGTCGCAAGGCAAGTCTGCTTGAGAGCGAAGGCATCGGCTTTACAAACGATGCGGTGACAAAGCACAAATATATGTCGTACTATGCCCTTTCGTCCGACAAGTCGGGCAGACACATGGAACCTTTTTTAATTGATGTAGAGCCTGCTAAAGATGCCGATTTCATTTTTTCCACACATGAAGGCGAGGAGTTTATCTATGTCATCAATGGCGCTATTGAAATAAACTACGGCAAAAACACGTATCAACTGAGTGAGGGCGATAGCATCTATTACGATTCGATAGTAGCCCACCATGTTCATGCCGGAAATGATAAACCGGCCAAAATACTTGGCGTCATCTACACACCTTACTAAGAATTAAGAATACTCCAACTCCCCCTTTGAACTTTCCTATGAAAATGAATCAATGTGTCTCTTTGTTTCACTTCGTAAAACGACATAATTATTTGTAACACTAAGGAAAGTTGCGAAGGGAAGAAAATGGGGGTAGGGGGATGTTAAGCATTGAGAAATAAACTTTAACTATTATGGAATTAAGTGAAAGGACTATCGGGGATTGGATTGAGCATTGGGCGACGGTGACACCCGACAAGGAATATTTAGTTTATTCGGACCGCGGACTGCGATTCACTTGGAAAGAATTTAATCGACGGGTTGATAACATGGCGCGGGGTCTGATGGCTATCGGGGTCAAACGTGGTACGAACATAGGCATCTGGGCGACAAATGTCCCGGATTGGCTCACCTTCTTATATGCTGGAGCAAAAATCGGCGCCGTAGCTGTCACGGTTAATACAAGCTACAAACAGAACGAATTAGAATTTATTGTAAAAGATTCGGACATCCAGACCTTGTGTATCACCGACGGTATCTTCGACAGCAGTTATGTCGATATGGTCTATACGATGCTGCCCGAACTGAAAGAAAGTCAGCGCGGTTACCTGCACAGCGAAAGATTTCCCGAACTGCGCAATGTCGTTTATATCGGACAGGAAAAATACCGCGGCATGTACAATACGGCAGAGATATTGCTGCTCGGCGAAAATGTCGGCGAAGAGCAACTGCAAGCAGCCAAGCGCATCGTTACCTGCCATGATGTCGTCAATATGCAATATACCTCCGGCACAACAGGATTCCCTAAGGGCGTGATGCTTACACACTATAACATTGTTAATAACGGATATTTCACCGGCGAAGGCATGGGTTTTACTGCCGACGACAAGCTCTGCTGTTGTGTGCCACTGTTTCATTGTTTTGGGGTTACATTGGCCTCCATGAATGTGCTTACACATGGATGCACGCAGGTCATGGTAGAAAAGTTCGACCCATTGGTAACGCTTGCTTCGGTTCATAAAGAACGGTGTACAGCCCTTTATGGCGTACCGACGATGTTTATCGCCGAGATGAACCACCCGATGTTCGGTTTGTTCGACCTCACATCGTTGCGTACCGGTATCATGGCCGGCTCACTTTGTCCGATAGAAGTGATGCGGGGCGTCACCGAAAAAATGCACATCACCCATATAACCAGCGTCTACGGCCTGACCGAGTGCTCGCCTGGAATGACCCACTCCGTATTGGAAGATTCATTTGAAGCCCGTTGCACAACAGTGGGACGCGAATACCCATTTACGGAGGTGAAGATTGTCAACCCCGAGACAGGCGAAGAATGTCCTCCGGGCGTACAGGGCGAGATGTGCTGCCGTGGCTATCTCGTTATGAAAGGATACTATAAAAACCCCGAAGCAACAGCCGGCGTCATCGACAAGGACGGGTGGCTACACTCCGGCGACTTAGCCATCAAAGACGAACAAGGCTACTATCGGATAACCGGACGCATCAAAGACATGATTATCCGCGGTGGCGAAAACATCTACCCCCGCGAAATAGAAGAATTTCTCTATCATTTAGAGGGCGTCAAAGACATTCAGGTAGCCGCCATTGCATCACCCAAATACGGCGAAGAGGTAGGGGCGTTTATCATTCAAAAAGAAGGCGTTACCCTTTCCGAAGAGATAGTAAAAGACTTCTGTCGCGGCAAAATCGCACATCACAAAATTCCTAAATATGTCTTTTTTGTAAACGACTTCCCCATGACCGGTAGCGGCAAAATACAAAAATTCAAACTCAAAGACTTAGCCCTGAAACTTCTTGCCGAAAAAGGGATTGAGCCGGTGTGATGAAAGTATCTTCATTTAGAAGGTTACAAAAAGGATGAAATTTGTGAAGAATTAGGGATAAAGGTAAACACTTTTAACAAGGCATTATCCCAAAAACGTTTATCGCTTCCTGTCTTACTGGCAGGAACAGTCAGTCATGACGTATCTACCAAAAGTAGCCGTGCAGTCTTAGATAACACTTTCGGTATGGGCAAGTCATGTTCCAATGAATTGGAACGTGTTTTGGCAAGCAAAATCGGCTCTTGTGCAACCACCCTTTTCTCCAACCATTTGGATTTGAGTCACGGCGGTCTTCTTTTGGCTGTTCCCGCTCTTTTAGCGTGCGGTCTTTTGCGTTATATATCAAGATTTGAGCGTGTTACCGGTTATTACACTGCAACACATGTATTCGTCAGTCTTATTTTTTTAATCCTGTTGCGTATCAACAAACTTGAACGGTCAGGCAGCATCCCGTCCGGCGAATTGGGTCGTTGTATGGGACTTGACCGTATACCGGAAGTAAAAACATACCAAAGAAAATTCCATTCGGCGATTTAGATGATAATCAAAAGTTTGATACTTCCGTGAATGAAAGAAAGTTTTTTCTTGATACATTGAAAGTGATTGCTTATCGGGCTGAAACGGCAATGTGCAACATCATAAAAAAGCAAATGACCAATCCCGAACAGGCGCGAGCTTTGATGAAAAAATTATACTCGGCAGACGCCGATATTGGTACTTTGCCGAATTAGGGAGGGCAGAATTCAGAAAAACAATGGTTTACTTACAAGAGAAATTAGCCGCTTGGTTAAAACGCAAGTTTAAAATAACAGGCACGAATCAGAGCTGGCATCGCTTGAAAGAAATCATGAAGGTAAGTCCGAATCTGTTTTATCACTGGCAGAAAGGGTATGGCTAATCTATTATGCAATAACAAGAGCCGTATGAAGGGAGACTTTCAAGTACGGTTCTGTGAGAGGCTTGCAGGTGTAACTCCCGTTTGCCTACTCGACTGAACTGACGAACGAAGCAGGAACAGAGGAAAAACTTGTTTTTACTTTGCCCTGCAAGGAGGAAGAAAAC
>CAYUAK010000178.1:0-31249 GCA_964442765.1 uncultured Tannerella sp.
AAGTCAAAAAACTTTACCACAAAGAACACAAAGGAAATTCACAAAGAACACAAATCGCTGTAAAACAATTTGTTTTCTTTGTGAACTTTGTGCAAACTTTGTGTCCTTTGTGGTTAAAAACACTTTTCGGAGTGAACCCAAAGATTGATTCATGAACATGAACATCCCGGATGCACAAATAGCCTGACCGTAATCATCAAACATTGACCGGCTATTAAGCATTCATTTCCTGTCGTTATTATTACAGGTATAACCCTCAAATTTTAGGGATTCCGCTTTCCGCTATTTTTAACTAACAAAACTTTTTGTATTACTATCAATTATTGCTACTTTTGTAGCGTCTTTTGACAGTATGAAAAAGTTAATACTCATATCAAAGCTACTGTTACTGAGCCTTTTATATGTACAGGCTCAGCAAAAATTCACGGTTGTAATCGATCCGGGGCATGGCGGAAAAGACCCCGGATGCGTTGGTACGATTGTCAAGGAAAAAACTATTAACCTGGCAGTAGCCTTGATGTTAGGCAATCTTATCGAGCAGAATCACCCTAACGTACAAATTGTATATACGCGCCAAACAGATATTTTTATTCCCTTAGACGAGCGTGCGGTCATTGCCAACCGCAGTTATGCCGACCTGTTTATCTCCATCCATACTAATTCGGTGAAAAAAGGAAATGCCTCCGGCGCTGAGACCTATACGCTTGGCTTATCCGTATCGGACGAGAACTTGGAAGTCGCCATGCGTGAGAATGCTGTTATCCTTATGGAAGAAGATTACCTGTTGAAGTATGAAGGCTTCGACCCAATGTCGTCCGAATCGTATATCATGTTTGAACTACTGCACAGTAAAAACTTGGAGAAAAGCGTGTCGTTTGCATCTGAGATACAAAAAGCATTCGTTCAGGCCGGTCGCAGGAATAGAGGCGTGCGCCAGGCCGGGTTTCTTGTCCTGCGTAAAACGAGTATGACAGGCGTCCTGACAGAATTAGGATTTATTTCTAACCGTGCCGAAGAATTATACCTTGCATCCGGTGAAGGACAAAAAGAACTGGCGTCTTCCCTTTATCAAGCCTTTAACAACTACAAAAATGACCACGACCGCAAATTAGGAAGCATGGATGGCCGCCCCGTTGAACTATCCGCCCATACACCCGAAGCGAGCGCTACAAGTATAAAAAACGAAGCCTATACCGAAACAAAGACGACATCTGAAAAGGATGAAATCATTTACAAGGTGCAGATACTTACTTCCGACAAAGAACTATCCCTTAAAGACAAACGCTTTAAAGGGTATGACGAGCTATCCTGGTATATCGAAAAAGGCGCCTATAAGTATACGTATGGCGCAACGACCGATTACAATAAAATCCTGAATATGTACAGGATAGCATCAAAAGACTTCAAAGGGGCTTTTATAATCAAAATGAAAAATGGGAAAAGAATCAACTAATTAATAATCAGTATGGAAAAAAAATTCACAAAAGAAATCGTCATCGGTATTGTAACGATTATCAGTCTGACGCTATTATATATAGGTATCAATTACCTGAAAGGCATAAACCTGTTTAAGCCGGCCAACTACTATTATGTATCCTGTACTAACGTCAAAGACATCAATATCTCCTCACCGGTTTTTGTGGAGGGGTTTAAAGTTGGGCTAGTGCGCGAAATAGAATACGATTATTCGACCGTCGATAAGATAACCTTAGTGATTCGTCTTGACAGAGGGATGAAAGTCAACAAGGGAAGTTATGTTTCTATCGAATCCACTTTGTTGAGCGGCGCCGAACTGCATATCCGCTTAAATAAATATGTGACCGAATACTATAAACCCGGCGATGTTTTAGAGGGCCGGTTCAAGGAAGGCATGTTAGCAGCGGTTGAAGAGCAAATATTGCCACAGGTCTCCGATTTATTCCCAAAAATAGATTCTATCCTTACAGGCCTTCAGGTGATAATATACAACCTTTCTTCATCCCAATTACTAAGTAACTTAGAAAATGTCACCGCCCAGTTGGAGGTATCTGCTAACCATCTTAATGCTTTCCTTAAAACCGACATCCCCCAAATATCTTCCGGGTTGAAGGAAACGACCGCCAACCTGTCAGCTTTCAGCCATCACCTGAGCCAGCTCGACTTCGAGCAAAGTGTTGATAGCCTGAACATGTTACTGGAAAACTTCAATGCCCTGTCGCAGAAACTCAATGCCAAAGACAGCTCATTCGGACTTCTCCTAAACGATACAACGCTCTATAACAATCTGAATCAAGCGGTAGAAAATGCTTCCTCGCTGCTTATTGACTTCAAACAGAACCCAAAACGATACGTCCATTTCTCGCTATTTTAGAATCCCCTTAATCAAAAAATTATTTTTTGCAATACCCAATTAATATTTAGACGAAATCTAAATATTAAAAAAAAAACACTTTTTTTTTAAAAATGTAATCTTCTGATTATGGATATTTTTAAATGAAAATTGGCCTAAAACCGGTATTTCCAAAATATTTTTGATTCCCGTTTTTAGAACGATATAACCAAGAGTCGAAACGCCAATACGCTTATATTCAAATATAAAAACATAAACGGTTGAATATTCAAAACATGAATTTTTCCTCTAAAAATGTCATTTTTTTTATCCAAAAATTTTTTACAATCTTTGCACCTCTATTAGAAGAAAATCCAGAAGACTTAGTTTGATTTTTACAAAGAAAAGTGTATGCGCTTAGACCCGAAACTTTTGTGGGACGACTGCTTGACAGTCATAAAAGATATTATACCGGAAGCTGCTTTTGACGCCTGGTTCAAGCCAATAATACCCGTATCGTATGAGAACCCGAATTTTACAATCCAGGTACCCAGTCAGTTCTTTTATGAGTATTTAGAAGAAAAGTATGTGAATGTACTGCGGATGACACTGAACCGTGTTATCGGGGAAGGCACAGTATTAAAATATCGCGTCGTCCTTAACGGGCAAGCCAAAGCGCCTATCTATTCCGGAGAAGAGCCAAAAGGCCTCCTTTCGCATAATCCGAATAAAGTAGATGTAACGAAAGCGCCCGGCCCTTTCAAGGTGGCGTCACAGGACATCGATTCACAACTGAACCCAAGATATAATTTCGGGAATTTTCAGGAAGGTGACAGCAATAGATTAGTCCGCGCCGTGTCGGAAATGATAGCCAAGGAGCCTGGACAAACAGCCTACAATCCAATGTTTATCTACGGGCCATCAGGCGTTGGTAAGACGCATATCTGTCATGCCATAGGCGTGAAGATTCGCGAGCTCTTCCCTGAAAAACGCGTACTATATACCTCATCCAACATTTTCCGCCTTCAATATACCGATGCAGTACGGAGAAACACCACGAATGACTTCCTAAGCTTTTACCAGAGCATCGACGCCTTGCTCATTGATGATATCCACGAGTTGATAGGACTGACTAAAACACAGGAAATATTCTTCCAGATTTTTAAGAACCTCCACCAGTTAGGTAAGCAAATCGTGCTGACATGCGACCGAGCGCCGGTCGACCTGCAAGGGATGGAAGAAAGGCTTATCTCCCGTTTGAAGATGGGCATGACCGCTCCTATCGGACGTCCCGACCTTGATTTGCGGAGAAAAATATTAAGCAAAAAAATCAGTAATGAAGGATTGGATATCCCAAATGATGTCTTTGAGTTTATCGTTCAAAATGTGACGGAGAACGTCCGCGACCTCGAAGGAATACTTGTTTCCTTGATAGCTAATTCGGTCATTACGAACAAAGACATTGATATTTCGTTAGCAAAGCAAGTCATCGGTCAATCCATTCTATTGGAACACAAACAGTTCACTGTCAAAAAGATACTCGAAACAGTCTGCAACTATTTTAATCTCAACGAATCGCTTGTACACACCAAGTCACGCAAACAGGAAATCGTACAAATGCGCCAGATAGCGATGTACCTTTCAAAAAAGTATACCGATTCGTCGCTTGCCCACATCGGCAAAGTGATTGGCAACAAAGACCATGCCACCGTCCTTCATTCAATTAATACGGTCAAAGACCAGTTAGACATCAACAAAGCCTTCCGGTCTACGATGGAGGCTATTGAGCTATGCATGAAAAATTAGTATTTTGCTTGGCTTTATTCCAGAGGACGTCCATTTCGGCGAGGGTCATCTCTTTTAAAGTGAAGCCTTTTTCGCGGGCTTTTGATTCTATGTAATTGAAACGGTGGATAAATTTTCGGTTGGTTCGCTCTAAGGCGTTATCGGGGTTTATTTGATAGAGGCGGGCGGCGTTGATGATGCTGAAAAGGAAATCGCCAAACTCGGCTTCTTTCTTGTCCTCATTCATGCACTCCACCTCGTGTTTTAACTCGGCTAATTCTTCGGCAACCTTTTCCCATACTTGCTCCCTTTTTTCCCAATCGAACCCTACATTGCGGGCTTTCTCCTGGATACGTTGCGCTTTGATAAGCGAGGGTAATGAAACGGGAACCCCTTCGAGCGCTGTTTTGTTACCTCCATTCTCTTTCAGCTTCAGTTGTTCCCAATTTTGCGATACCTTTTGTGATGTATCAGCCTGGATGTCGCCAAAAACATGCGGATGTCTGTAAATCAATTTTTCACACAAGGCATCACAAATAGTTGCTATGTCATAGAGGCCTTTCTCAGAGCCTATACGGGCATAAAAAACGATGTGAAGTAATAAATCGCCTAACTCTTTTTTGATGTCTTCGGCGCTATCGCGTATCAGCGCGTCGCAAAGCTCATACGTTTCTTCTATCGTATTGGCGCGAAGGCTTTCATTCGTTTGTTTTTTGTCCCATGGGCATTTTTCGCGCAGCTCGTCCATGACGTCGAGCAGACGGCCAAAGGCCTCTTTTTGAGCTTCTCTATTATTCATTGATTGTTAATTTTAGTCTGTAAACATCCCCCTGGCCCCCTTCAAAGGGGGAGTATGTAATTGGCTTTGCCGGCTTCCAAGAATCGGATGAATTTGGAGACGCTCTCATCGTAGGCGTATGACGGGCTTACAGGGTAGCCTTTGTTGTCTAAGATAACATAAAAGGGTTGGGCATTGGAGCCGAACTTGCTTCGCTGCAGGAAGCTCCACTTTTCTCCTATCGTCTTCAAGGTTCGGGTCTTGCCGTTTTCTTCTATCTCGATGGGTTCGGGTAGCTTTGTTTTATCGTCCACGAAAAGGGTTATCAGTATAAAATCGTTGTCTATCAGATGCTTGACACGCACATCAGTCCACACGGCGGCTTCCATCTTCCGGCAATTAACACATCCGAAACCGGAGAAATCTATCAACACGGGTTTGCCAACCGTTTGGGCTTTCTCCATGCCCAGATCATAGTCGTCGAACTGAGCATGTACTTCGGCATCGTAGAGATTAAAATCCTGCGTATACAACGGCGGGGCAAAGGCGCTGATAGCTTTCAACGGGGCGCCCCACAGCCCCGGTATCATATAGACAGCAAAAGCCAAGCTCACAATGGATAAAAACAGACGGGGTACGGTTACAAATTTTAATTCCGAATCGTATCGGAAGCGGATTTTTCCAATGAGGTAAAACCCCAACAAAGCAAAAATCACAATCCAAAGCGTCAGGAAGACTTCACGGTCAAGTATACGCCAGCCATAAGCCAGGTCGGCTACCGACAGGAACTTGAGCGCTAAGGCTAACTCCAGGAAGCCGAGCACTACCTTCACGGAGTTCAGCCAGCCGCCCGACTTGGGTAAACTTTGAAGCATGTTCGGAAAGATAGCAAAGAGGGCAAAAGGTATAGCTAAGGCAATCGCAAAACCGAGCATACCGATAGCAGGGCCTATCGCGTTACCCTGCGAAGCGGCTTCGACAAGCAACGTACCGATAATAGGGCCGGTACAGGAGAACGACACCAATACCAATGTGAAAGCCATAAAAAAGATGCTCAATAATCCGCCGGTCGCATCGGCTTTGCTATCCATCTTTGTTGTCCAAGATGACGGCAAGACAAGCTCGAAAGCACCGAAAAAAGAAATGGCAAAAAAGACCAATAAAAGGAAAAACAGGATGTTGAAAACGGCATTGGTAGACATGTCGTTCAAAGCGCTTGCGCCAAAGATTGCCGTGATAACCAATCCCATCGCCAAGTAAATAGCGATGATGGAAAAACCGTAAAGCATCGCATCACTGATGGCTTTCTTCCGGTTTTTAGCCCGTTTCAGAAAAAAACTAACTGTCAATGGAATCATTGGCCATACGCATGGCGTCAGTAAGGCTAATAAACCGCCGAGGAAGCCGGTTATAAATATATATATGTACGCGCGGTCGGTGGCTGAGGTGGTGGTGTCGCCCATCTCTTTTAACCTGTCAATGACGGGCGTCCACCATGTACTGTTGTCTTTAGTAGGTTTTACTGGTTCGGTACGTTGTACTAAGGGGCGGAGGGGTTGTATGGTTTTACTTTCAGCAACGGCAGGGATGCCATTGTTACTTTCGGCAACGGCAGGGATGCCGTTATTACTTTCAGCAACGGCAGGGATGCCGTTATTACTTTCGGCAACGGCAGGGATGCCGTTGTTACTTATGTCTTTAGCGCTAAAGGCAAAAGGTATACGTACCGGAGGAAGGCATTGCGCTTCGTTACATGTCATAAACTGAACTTCACCGGATAATCTGAACTTTTTAAAATCGGTTACTTTTATCTTCTGAATAAAAGTGACTTTATTCGCATACCAGCGAACATTCATGTCGAATATCTTGTCGAATTTCTCTTGTGGTTTGACTGAAGCCTCCGGTTTACCGAGTAACTCCGCACCCTGGATAATTTCGATAGTTATTGAGGTAGGGATAGGTCCGCCTTCGCGGAGGTTCATATCATAAATATACCATCCTTTCTCAATAGAAGCGGTCAGGTGTATCTCTTTTTCGGTTGAAGGTAAGTCATTTAACTCAAACAACCACTTGACCGGCTCGTATATTTGTCCGTTCAAACCTGTTAATCCGATTCCTGATAAAAGCAACAACAATAAAATAGCGCTTCGTTTCATACTTTACAATTAGAAATTGAAGTTGAGGCCGGCTATGGCAGTAAAAGGCTGTAAGGGATAGCCGTAATAGAGGTCCTGTTTTTGAAACAATACGTTATTGAACTGGGCGTAGACGCTTAACCGGTCATTGAATTTCCACGATGCGCGAAAACGAAGGTCATGGATGTCTTTCATTGATTTATTGACAAAACTTAAACTGCTTACACTGTAAGATGCTTGAATGAATCCGGCATACATGCCAGCCATCATATAGTAGTCAAGGTTGAAAGTCAGCGGTTTGATAGGGCGCACATTGATGCCGGCATTTCCGGTAAAGGCCGGTCGGCCATACGCTTTCAATTCGCTGTTATCATTCAATCCGCTGATAGCATAAGAGTTTTTCCATGTATCCGAATTTTTCAGCCTATAATGGTCGTAAACGCCTTTCAAGTAAAAATCTACAATATGCTGGTAATCATATTTTATCGTTGCACCCACTTGTATCCGATGGGAGGTCGGCTGGTAAACCATGCTTACATTGTTAAATCCTTCGTTTATCCAAGGGTAGGAGGAGGGATTAAAAAAGACATCCGATTCGGTATACTTATAACCTGTAAAAATATCAAACCAAAAACCCGCTGCTGCGCTGCTTCGCACCCCAAGTTTCAAGTCAGCCCAAGTCTTGGAGGCATCGACGGGAAACTCCGGATTGATATACCGGTTTATACGTGACAACTCAGCCATCGAATTGGATTCGACACCTCCCCCTAACCGGGTATAAAAGACGCTCCAAGCGGCGAATGGAAACTCTAAGTCGATATTCGGAGAGACAAAGACATTCATCTTGTCATTTTGTGAAACGAGCATCAGGTTCAGCCCCAGTAACAGCTTCAATTTATTAATTTCCATCCGGTAATAGGGGTTGAGCGTCGCATTGACATGCGTTTTGAAAACGGAATCATTAACCGAAAGGACAGGTGAGCCTGCCTTCCAAACAGGCGCTGTATAGCTTAAAATATTCGCTTTTATATCAGCCCCAAACGATTGTCCGTTCCGAACCGGCGACACTAACCCGAAAGTGATACCTGTATGGTTTTCTGTCATCCCTTTCGATTCTTTACTCAACGAGTACTTCTGGTCGAAATTTGTATAATCAATACCGAAATGATAGCCTAATGAGTAGGGAAAATTGGAAGTTATGGCAGCATAAGCATTGATAAGTCGATTGCCCTGGTTGGTTGTCGTATCTTCATTCTCAGTTACAACATGCGACATCCAGGATGTATTAGCAGACAGGTTCGTTGGCTTGCCGTAATAGTTGAACGCCGAATAGCCGAAATTGCCGCCAAAAGAAAGTATAGCGGTATTGAAATGATGTGTATAATCGAGGCCGCCAAGGTTATCATTGATTTGAGCTTTCCGCTTTCCGAGCCAAGCTTCTTTAAAAACAACATTTCCGTTTGTTGAGCGATGCGAAAAGTGCAGGCTAAGTCTGTCCTGTTCGGTGTTCAGTACATGATACCCTACATCTCCCAACAGACTAAATAACATACCACCGCCAAGATGCAGGTAGCCATTGTGTTTGGAATGTGGGATATCCGTCATCAACTTTCCCGGCGGGAGAAGTATCAGGTCCTTATCCGGCAGCATCGGCAAGGCATAGTTGGAATAGGCTATCGGGCGTTTTGTAATATTCATTTCACGAATAGCCGGGAGAGTTGTTATTTTGGTTGCGTCCTGTACAATCGGGTCGTATTCACGTTCGAGTGTCATTTCGCGGTTCAAGTTCTGCTGTCGTTCCTTTTCTTCAGTTGTTTTATTTGATTCCTGCGTCGTTCCCCAGAATGGACAAACCGACAGGAGAGCAAATATCATCACCACTTGTTTTATTCGTTGAGCCATGGCTTATCTTTTATTTAATTTTTCCAATCTACTTTCAATCATTCGGTCTATCTCTTCGTTTCCCTTGTAGTTTCGCTGCAGAGAGCTCAGGAATGAGCGTGCGCGAAACTCATCTCCCTTTTCTGCATAGATGTCGAAGGCGAGTATATAACCGCGTGCTAACCAATATTGGTGGGTTGTACCGCTCTTGTCAATGAATTCGAGTATTTCTTTTTCGGCGCGGGTTATATCTTTTGCATCAAAATACAACTGCGCTAACTGATATTTCGCTTCAGCCCCATATTCGGTGCGTGTATCCTTGCTTAATGCCGAGAAGTCGTCGCGCGCTTTTGTATTATCCCCCAATTTGAGGTATAGTTTGCCGCGCAGATAACGCGCTTCTGCTTCTATCTCCGGCGCCAGGTTAGCTTCTTTAAGCAGTTCGGTAGCAGCCTGTAACGCTTCGGTTTCATTGGCCGTAAACTGAGCGCATCGCATGATACCTAACTTGGCAGCTTCGCGATTTTCGCGTGTAGTAGCGACTGTCTGTAACTCCCTGAATGAGTTTATGGCCGCCGAATAGTCCATGTTAAAGTATTCAATTTCCGACTTACGGGCTACGGCTTCTTCGCGGAACTTGACGTCGCCGCTATTCAAAACGAGCGTAAACAACCGTTTAGCTTCGGTATAGTTCTTGCGGTCGTATGCAATCTTAGCTAAATAGAAATTGGCATTCGGGCTAAAAGCTCCCGAAGGATAGGCGCGCAAGTAATTGTCCAGACTATTCCGAGCTCCTTCAAAATCTCCCCGTGTAAACAGTCGTTCCGCAGCAATGTATGTCAGTGAATCTTGTTCGCTCGCTTCAATTTGTGTATTCCTTCCAAGCGAATTGACGTAGGCAGCATAAGCGCTGATGTCGTTCTTATCGATATAGACCGACCGTAGGTCTTGAAGGGCTACTTTGGCTTCTTCGCTGCCCGGATATTGACTGATAACGCGTTTATAGATATCGATAGCGGGGTCTAACCGGTTGTCATTATAATAAATAAGTCCTAATTGAACGCCCGCTTTCGGTGCGAGGTTGCTTTGCGGGAACTGATTCATAAGCGCAGTAAAGGATGTGGCCGCTTCATTGTTCCTGTCTAACAGGACAAACGTTCTTCCTTTTTCATAAATGGCCGAGACAACATACTGCGACGTAGGATACTCATTGATAATCCGCTCTAACATCTGTATTTTTCCAAAATAATCCCTTTTCAGTCCCAGCACATGACCCCGTTGAAACAGGGCATAATCGGCTGACGAAGGTTGCAGGGAAGCAGCTTGCGCATAATAATCTTCTGCTTCGCCAAACCGGCGGTTATAAAACATACAGTCGCCAATACGATTATAAGCGTCGGCAAATGTGTTTAATGACTTATTTCGTTCAAGCGATACATAACGCTGAAACATGGTCAGCGCCCGCTCAAAATTCTTCGTCTTGAAAAAACAGTAGCCAAGGTTATACAACACAAGCGTATACGAATCGGCAATATTAAACCGGACCACGTTCTGGTAGGCTTCAAAATCGGCAATGGCATTCGCGTAGTTACCAAGTCGGTAGTGGGCTTCACCTCTCCAATAATAGGCGTCGGCGCGTGTCTGGCTGTCGTAGTTACCCATAGCTATTGCCTGATTAAAAAAGTCAATAGCCTTTTCCATGTCCTTATCCATAAACGCCTGGCTTCCTAACTGAAAAATAACATGCTGCTTGACTTCTAAGAGTTTGATGCCTGGCTGGCGCATCCTGTTGATATATTCGAGCGCCGCAGCATAGTTTTTGGAAGTTAGAAACACTTCTACTAAATAGTCATTGACCTTATCGGCAAATTCGGAATCGGGAAACTCTTTCAGGAACTTTTCAAACACCCGTACCGATTCGCCGAATCCTGTAAACGAGGTCTCGTGAATCAGCAACGCATAATTGTATAGGGCTGTCTCCTGTATCTTTCTGTTGAACGGGAGCGCGCCGGCATGGTCGAAAGCCATACGGGCATTGCTTTTTTCATTGAGTTGCAGATAACTGTGCCCTAGATACAGGTTCGCGTTCTGGGTTATCTCGTCTTCAGTTGTGACAGCCTGCAATAACGCATAGACCGCATTTTGGTAATTGCCCCGGTTATATTCACATACACCTAAAATATAGACTTCTCCGCGTGAAGGATAATCTACTGCAGCGACATATTGCCGTAACATGTCAATCGTCCGGTCTTGATTACCCAAGTGAAAATAGGAATTACCGGCGATACGATACAACTCCGGATTGTTTTCACTCTCGGGATAGATACGAAGCAGGCGGTCGACAAGTCGAACCGTTTCTTCATATTTGCCTTCCATAAAATTTATCTGGGCGATAAAATAGCTTGACTGTTCGCGGTATCCGGGGTCATTACGCAGTATGCTAAATTCGCGCATGGCTTCGGTGAACCGTCCAGTCGCATAATCAATATAAGCGATATAATAGGTAGATGCCAAAAAATGTTCTCCCTCTAACCCTCTGGCTATCAGGAAGTGAAATCTTGCCGCTTTCATATCCTCATTTTGAAGTCGTGCATAGCCTAACCGGTAATGGAGCGCCTCTTGTTGCTCTATGTCTAAGGCGTCAGCGCGCGCTTTGTCAAGCCATTCCGCCGCAATGTTGTATTCGCCGCGTTCAAAATATCCGCTACCGATAAGCAGACATGCTTCATCGCTATGACGCGAATCCGGATAGATTTCGAGGAAGTCTTCCAGCATCTCAACGGCATTTTCCTTCCCTTGCTCGCTGGCGATATATGCCATCAAAAAATCTGCTTCCTGTATCAGGTCACGGTTGGTAGCAATTTTCTTATAAGCTTCAAGTTTATCTATACACCCGGCATAATTCTTCAACTCAAAGAAGTCTTTTCCTTCTGAGAAGAGCCGGTCGTCTGTCTCAAACAGGAAAGAACGCTGTCCGCTTACCGCCAAACATACGAGTATCAAACCAAGCGGAACAAGGATTTTTCTAAATATCATCATAACTGTTAATAATCAAAATCACGTGCAAAGTAAAAAGTTATTTTGCTTCCCAGCCTAAGGCGCTAGCGCCCAGAACGGCGGCATCGCTTTCTTTCAACTGTGAGAGTAGGAGTTTGGTCTTTCCTTTATACATCCTAAGCACATTTTCGTCCAAAGATTTCTTTACCGGATTAAGAATCATATCGCCGGCGTTGGCTAATCCTCCGAAAAGGATGATGGCTTCGGGGGTAGAGAAAGCGATAAAATCGGCTAAGGCTTCGCCTAAGATTTCGCCTGTATAGTCGAATATTTCGAGCGCGAGCTTATCGCCTTTGACGGCTGCTTCGTAAACGTTTTTGGAGGTTATCATCTCCGGATTTAGTTCGCGTAGCAGGCTAACATCTGTACGTGTTAAGAGGAACTCGCGTGCCGTGCGTGCTACGCCGGTAGCCGAAGCGTATGCTTCGAGGCATCCTTTACGTCCGCATCCGCAAGTGCGTCCGTCACGTCGGATGATCACATGCCCCAGCTCGCCCGCAAACCCGTCGCTGCCATACACTAACGAACCGCCAATGACAATACCGCTCCCAAGCCCTGTGCCGAGCGTTATTTCGATAAAATCTTTCATCCCCCGTGCTACCCCGTAGGCCATCTCGCCGATAGCCGCTGCATTGGCATCGTTGGTAAGCATCACCGGCAACTGAAAGGTCTTTTCGCTAAGCATCTTAGCAAACTCTATCTTCCCTTTCCAGGGCAAGTTAGCGGCAAATTCGATACATCCACTGAAGTAATTACCCATCGGCGCGCCAACGCCAATGCCTCTGATAGTTTCGGGGCCGCCCGCTTTTTCGATGAGTTCTTTCAACCCTTTGGCAAGGGCCGACACATAATCATTGATATCTTCATATTTTCCGGTCTCAATTGTACCGTTATAAAGGATAGTTCCCCTTGCATCTACTACGCCAAATACGGTGTTAGTACCGCCTAAATCAACACCTATAACAAACGATTTCTCCATTTTTTTTGCTCTTTTGAATGATTAATCTTTAGTTTCAACGAGCAAAAGTAAGTCTTTTTTTCCATTTCAACAAATTTTGTTTATTTTTGCAGGAAAATTTTTAAAAAAATATATGAACCAAACGATACGGGACGATTTTCCGATACTGCAGCGCATGGTCTATGACAGGCCTTTAATCTATTTAGATAATGCCGCTACGACACAAAAGCCGCTTTGTGTGGTCGAAAAAATCAGGGACGAATATCTGAACGTGAACGCCAACATCCACCGCGGCGTTCATTTCCTGAGCCGGCAGGCCACCGAAGCCCATGAAGAAGCCCGCCGGACAGTCCAACGTTTTATCAACGCCGCCCATTCGTCCGAAATCATTTTCACACGCGGCACCACAGAATCTATCAACCTGATTGCCTCCAGCTTTGTTTACGAATGTATGAAGCCCGGCGACGAGGTTATCATCTCCGTCATGGAGCATCACTCTAACATTGTTCCCTGGCAGATACAGGCGGCGCGAAAAAACATCTCTATTCAGGTGATTCCAACCAATGAAAACGGCGAGCTAAACAGGGAAGCGTTTCGGAAAATGTTTTCCGAAAAGACTAAGTTAGTGTCTATTACGCATATATCTAATGTCCTTGGGATCATCAACCCGATAGAGGAACTCATCCGGATAGCCCACGCACACCAAGTACCTGTACTGATAGACGGAGCGCAGGCTGTGGCACATCAGGCTGTGGACGTACAGGCGTTGGACGTCGATTTCTACACCTTCTCCGGGCATAAGATTTACGGCCCCACGGGGATAGGCGTCTTATACGGCAAAGAGCATTGGTTAGACAGATTGCCTCCTTACCAAGGTGGCGGAGAGATGATTTCATCGGTCTCCTTTGAAAAGACGACCTTCAACGAACTGCCGTTCAAGTTTGAAGCCGGCACGCCCGATTATATCGGCAGCACCGCCTTAGCCACCGCGCTCGACTATGTGAACCGCATCGGACTGCCAGCAATCGGAAGCTACGAAAACGAACTGCTACGCTACGCTACCGACCGTTTGGAAAGTCTAAAAGACATGCGTATCTACGGACGCGCCGCTCAGAAAGGAGGCATCATCTCTTTTTTAGTTGGCGACATCCATCCGTATGACATGGGGATGTTATTAGACCGCTTAGGGATAGCCGTCCGTACCGGTCATCATTGCGCCGAGCCGTTGATGCGCAGCTTAGGCATCGAAGGGACAGTAAGAGCCTCCTTAGCCTTATACAACACCAAAGAGGAAATCGACATCTTAGTCTCCGGCATCGAAAAAGTACGTAACATGTTCAATAAGTAACAGACACATTATTTAAATTTTAACATCAAGGAACGTTCAAAGGGGAAATTGGGGAACTGAAACCTGAATTGAAAATCGGCCATAGCCAAACCTATATATTATGCTTTTACCCTGTATCGACAAAAACCGTCTTGAAGCCGGATGCGACGAGGCCGGACGCGGCTGTTTAGCAGGCGCCGTCTTTGCTGCAGCGGTTATCTTGCCACCTGATTATTATAACGACAAGTTGAACGACAGCAAGCAACTGACCGAAAAACAACGCGATACCCTACGCCCTGTCATCGAAAAAGAGGCTATAGCCTGGGCGGTAGGCATCGTGTCGCCAAAAGAAATCGACCGCTTGAACATACTCAAAGCCTCCTTCCTGGCTATGCACCGCGCTATAGAACAGTTAAAAGTCACTCCGGAGTTTCTATTAATCGACGGCAACCGCTTCACCCCCTACCCTGCTATCCCCTACACAACCATCGTCAAAGGCGATGGCAAATACCTGTCGATAGCGGCGGCCTCCATCCTTGCCAAAACGCACCGCGATGCCTGTATGAACGACCTACACAACGAATATCCGGCATATTGCTGGAACGAAAACAAAGGCTACCCCACCCTTTCGCACCGCGAAGCTATTCGTCTACACGGCATAACGCCCTATCACCGCAAATCATTCACCCTACTCCCCCTCCCGTTATTATTTTTTAATTAAATACTTCTTTTATGAAAAAGCATTTTTTTATACTATTTACTTTGTTTTGTTGCTGTTCAACATTCCAAGCACAGCGTTTTTATGTTGCCCCCAACGGCAGTGATGACAACCCTGGTACTCGGGAACGACCGGTTGCATCTTTAACAGCAGTCCGAGATTTAGTGCGCGCCATGCGTACTCAACAAACACTCCTGGATACTGTCTTCATAGAAGTATCGCCCGGCGAATACTTTATGGACAAACCGCTCTTGTTGACGCCGACTGATGCCGGGACAAGACAGTCTCCGGTTGTTTTCAGAGGACAGCCCAATGCCAGTACCATCTTTTATGGAGGTTTGGAAACCGGTCGTTTTGAGGTGGTCAATCCGTCATTATGGCGGGTATTTATACCCGAAGTCGCGCGCTACGGACTTAACTTCGAGCAGTTGTATATCAACGGCAAACGTCGTTTTCGCGCCCAAACACCTAACAGAGGGGAGTTTAATTATCTGAAACGGATAGAAGAAACCGCCCTTCATTCACAAGGTGATAGATCTATTTCTTTTGCTTCCCAAAAATTATCCCTTCATCAGGAAGGCCTGCAAATCATTAACGACATGGAACCCGGCGAGTTGGATAACGCATTGATAGTTCTTTATCATGACTGGAACAATACCCGTAAAAAAATAAGCCATACAAATAGCCGAGATACATCAATCTTCTTGACGGGACGCGGCATGCCTCAATACAGCCGATTTAACAGAGAGACCCGTTATATCATAGAAAATTACCGCAAAGCGTTAGATGCGCCCGGAGAGTGGTTTCTGCAGAGCGATGGTTATTTATTATACATCCCTTTGCCGGGCGAAACACCGGAAAATACACGTTGTATGTTCCCTGTAAACGAAAGGTTTATCCTCGTTGAAGGAGCCGACGACAAACATGTTGAGTTTATTCGTTTTGAAAACCTCTCTTTTCAGGTAGCAGCTTACAAGACGCCTGTCAGCGGTAACAACGCCAATCAGGCTGCAGCCGCTATCGAAGCAACTATCCAACTCGATAATGCTAAAAACATCGACTTCCTGAATTGTGAAATAGCCCATACAGGTTTGCATGCGATATGGTTTCGGAAAGACTGTTCCTATTCAAGGATAGAACATTGCCATCTGTTCGACTTGGGAGGCGGAGGCGTAAAAATAGGCGACCAAAGGCCAGGTATGGATTTGAAAGATACGACCGGGCTTACAAAACATATTACTGTGCATAATAATATCATCCATCATGGCGGATATGTTTTCCCTTGCGCCGTTGGGGTCATCATCTTTCACGGTAGCGATAACGAAATCACGCACAACGAAATTGCTGACTTCCGCTATACAGGAATTTCAGTCGGATGGATATGGGGATATGCGCACAGTCCATCCAAACGTAATAAGATAGAGTTTAACCATATCCATCATTTAGGTTGGGGCGAGCTGTGCGACATGGGCGGCGTTTATACCTTGGGAGCGTCCGAAGGCACAACTGTCAATAACAATGTCATCCATCATATCTATTCATTTAAATACGGTGGTTGGGGGTTGTATACCGACGAAGGTTCATATAATGTCCGCATGGAAAACAACCTGGTCTATGCCTGCAAAAATGCCGGCTTCCACCAGCACTACGGCAAAGAAAACATTATACGGAACAATATTTTCGCATACAACCTTCTTTCTCAGTTGCAGTTCACCCGTCCAGAAGAGCATCTGTCACTGATATTCACCAACAATATCATCTATTTTAACGAAGGTCTGCTGTACATGAGCATGGGAGACGACAAATGGACAAAAGCGATTGTAAACATCGACAATAACTGTTATTGGGATGAACGAACCAAGAACCCGAAATTTCACGGCAACCTAATGCTGACTGATTGGCAAAAACTAGGACATGACAAACACTCTATCTTGGCTGACCCTTTGTTTGTCAATCCGCAGCAGTTCGATTTTCATTTCAAAAACACCTCTGTGGTACGAAAGATAAATTTCAAACCTTTTGATTACAGCAAAGCCGGTGTATACGGAAGCCAAGAGTGGGTATTAAAAGCGCAGCTTAGCTCCGAGTTGGAAAAAGCATACGACAGGATAGTCGACCGACAAAAAGCGAATCGATAAACAGAGGGGCTGTCAATGAAAAAACCGGCCTTTCAGTACAGAGACACAGAGAACACTGCGTTTCACAGCGAATAAGTTGTAAGGGTTTTTTTTGATATTTCCTTAATCCTTCATTCAGGACTTATTCTACGGGAACGTTCATTCCACGGTGGAACTGGCCGATCATTGCGGCGCATCTGCCGGTCATTGGGACGCATCTGCCAATTATTGGGACGCCTCTGCCAATTATTGGGACGCATCTGCCGGTCATTGGGACGCATTGCCCGGAAATCGGGACGAT
The DNA here is from genome assembly GCA_964442765.1 of uncultured Tannerella sp. Classification (GTDB taxonomy): domain Bacteria; phylum Bacteroidota; class Bacteroidia; order Bacteroidales; family Tannerellaceae; genus Tannerella. The sequence goes on from CAYUAK010000178.1 coordinate 17,366, forward strand.
AATTCCCCTGAAAGCCACCGCGTGCATCGAAAAGCGTCCGCTGTTCTTCGGTTAGCAGGCTTCTTATTTTCTGCCTGACAGCGGCTTGGGCTTTCATTTCCTTTGCTTGCATCAATGCAATCTCGTCAATCACCTTATTGATTTCTTTGGTGTCAGGTTTATCGGCGGTTTGCAGAGTTTCTAATCTCGCTCGTTTTTCCTTCAATAAGCTACTTGTTTGGGTACTTTCCTTTAACTGTTCCAAACGAATTTTCCTTATCTCTTCGCGTTGCCCGTCATTCAGGTTTACACCAGGAATAGAAAATTCTACACGAGGCTGTTGACGCCCTTCTCTTGAGCTAACACCCGAATACGGCTGCATACGCTGCGGTTGAGCGTTTATCGTTAAGCTCGTTACTACGATGGCTATTGCCATTAAAAAATTTGACTTCATGATTAAATAAATTAAATTAAAGTATTTGACTTGAAAAAACAGAACAGGTTTAACGGAATTATTCTATTTTCACTTTATTTAAGATTTAACGGACAGTTTATACGTCCAAATACTATACGCTAATCGTTTGTTATACAAAACCCGACCCACGTCATAAGTTCAATTAGTAAATGCAATTTTTCTGTTTAAAGGAAAAATACTATCTTTGCACATTGTTTCACTCAAATTTTTTATAAATATGAAAAAGATACTTTTTTTATTTGTGGCTATTGCGCTGACAGGTGTATTCAATTCAATTCACGCTCAGAACAAAAATGAGCTAAGCGACAAGGCGTTAAGCGCCCAGTACAAGCATGAAATCGATGTTTTGAATTTGGAGATCAAAACGTTAAAAGTCAAGTTGAAAGGCGACCCGAAAAATCGCGAATTTAGCGCTGATTTAGATAATAAACAAGCGCAACTCAAGGAAGTAAAGTCAAAAAAGAAAATTATTGACGATGCCATCAAGAGTCAGGCCGCTTCCGAAAAAGCAGCCAAAAAGGCGGAAAAAGCTGAGAAACAAGCTCAACAACGGGCTAATGAGGCTCAGAAGATAAGGGAAAAAGAAAAATAGGTTTCAGCGGTCAGGTTTGGCTATGGCCGATATACAATTCAAGCTAAACCTACTTACACATCGCAGATGCGGATGCACTTTTCGAGGGAGGCGAGCTTGTCGGGTTGTTTAGGCACAAATTCCTGCCCGACGAATCCTTTGTAGCCTGTTTCTACGAGCGCTTTCATGATGGCAGGATAGTAAAGCTCCTGCGTCTCGTCTATTTCGTTGCGTCCGGGATTACCGCCGGTATGGATGTGCGAGAAATAGGAATGGTACCTCTTGATGTTGTCAATGATATTGCCTTCCATGATCTGCATGTGGTAAATATCGTACAGGAGTTTGAAGTTGGGCGACCCTACCCTTTTGCATAATTCTACGCCCCATAGTGTGTGGTCGCACAGATAATCCTTGTGTCCGATGCTGTTGAGAAGCTCCATCGTCAAAACGACCTTGTGTTTTTCGGCTATCGGCGTGATGCGTTTCAATCCTAATTCACAATTTTCCCATCCCTGCAAGTCGGTAACCCCATTCCGGCGACCCGCAAAACAGATCAGGTTTGTCAACCCTGCTTCGGCTACGATAGGTATTACTTTCTCATAGCTTTCGACTAATTGGTTATGAAGACTTCTGTCGTTAAAACCTCGGTCGATACCCAACCCGGCGCCCTGTGCCATCGCTACGGTCAAACCGTTTGCTTTGACAATCGGCCAATCTTTTGGATCTAATAACTCAACCGATTCGATGCCGAGCTTTTTGCAGATTTTGCAAAACTCGTCCAACTCATAATCCCCAAAACACCATTTGCTTACCGAATGGCGTATATTTCCTTTCAACGGCTCCTTAACAGCCGGACGGTTGGATTGATTTACAACCGCTCCTAAATGATTTGTCGCTAATACCGCGCTTCCTGCTAATGCCGCTTTAATAGCTGACCTTCTTGATATTGATCCCATAAATGTATATTTATATTAAAAAATTTCCGCAAAAGTAAAGATAAAAACTCACTTCACCAAATTTCTGTATGAATCTATTGAATTATCAGTTTTGATATACTTCCCCCTCGTACTGCAAAGGGGAAGTTGGGTTACTCGGATAATTTGGCAATTAGCTCTTTTAGCTTTTCGAGCGAAAGGGTGTTCTTGGCTTTTTCGAGCGAGAGCATCGGGAGGCTTGTCACGTTGCGGAAAAACATCTCGTCTTCAAATTTCTGCAATACCGACCGGAGATAGGCATATTCTCTAACGCTAATTTCCGATTTGGGCAGTTTTAACAACTCCGAAGTGTACAGGAAATTGACGTATAAATAACGCTGTCGTTCTTCGTCCGACATCTGCTCTAAAGAACGACCGGTTAGCGCGCGTTGCATCTGCTGCAACCAGTTTATTTTCTCCTCATTTTTCTTCCACAGTTGATAATACAGCTCGGCGCCTTTACTACCCTCTTTATTCCGGACGTAGGTCTCCGCTCTGAACTCCAGCAACTTTTCACTCCAATAGATATCCGGTTCTAAAAGATTTTCAGCTAAATCAAAGTATTCAAAAGCCTCTTGGGTATTGTAGATTCTTCCTAAAGAAATCCCAAGGATAATACAAACATCAACAGCGGTATGATCCATTTTGAAGGCCTTTTCGAGCGGTTTTATCGCCCCAAGCCATTGGCGTGAATAATATCGGGCAAGCCCGCCATATTTCAGCGTAATGTACGAACTGTCTCTGTCGACCATCAGCGCTGAATACATCGAATCGGATTTCACATAATCGTTCAGAGTAAAAAATGCCATCGCCTTGTTCTGACGCAAGGTCTTGTGTCCGGGGTTATAAAAGAGACCCGTATCACAAACAGCTATTGCCTCGAAGATAAAATCATTATCAATTGGACTATACGCTTTTAACAAAGTGTTAACAAGCAGAGAAGCCAATGACGCATTCTCTACATTGGAGTGGTAGGCCGCCCGATAGTACTCCAAAGCATCTCCCAGAAAATTTAAATTTTTATAACAATCGCCTATCGTCCTAAGCAAAATCGTATTTTCCGGATCATTATCCAACAATAGCTCTAAATGATATAACGCTTCATGATACCTTTCTATCGCGATATACAACCTCGCTAACTGGTAGTTAGCATAAAAATGAGCGCTATCAGTAGCCAAAACCATCTGATAGTATTTCTCAGCTTCCGTCACTCTCCCTAAGTATCCGGAAATCCGAGCCAGCATAGTAAGCATCTCAATATGAGTAGAATCAAGTGCAAAACACTGCTTGTAACAATTGTAGGCATTTTTGTACTTCAGTAGCCCTTCATAAGCCTGTCCAAGCAAAAACATTTTTTGGAAATCAATCGAATCGGCAGGCTGTAAATCGGCTGCTTCTGCAATAATTTTTGCATACTGTTTATTATCAATCGATTTGTTCCAATCGGCATCTTGTGCTACCAAGGTAAAAGAATAAAATGCAAAGAAAATGACCATAAAAAATCCCTTTTTCATACGAGTAAAATTTTAAAAAAATACGAAAATCATCGTGCAAATGTATAAAAAATTACTCACTTCTCCAAATGTCTTTTCAGTTGCAGGGATGTCAATTATAAAAAAATAAGATTATTACGTAATTATTAACTTAAAATAAGAATCCGATAACAAAAAAAGCATTACCTTTGCGGCGTGAATAAAGGAATTTATAGAATAACTTTGTGCATCTCTCTGGCGCTTCTATGGTGCGGGTACATCCATGCCACTGATATTTGCATTGCAGAGATAAGCATATCGGGGAATAAGAAAACGAAAGATTTTATTATTCTACGGGAATTGCCATTTCAAGAAGGGGATATATTTCCGGAAGAAGAGCTGCAAAAACATCTTGAGGTATCTATTAATCATCTAAATAACACCTCCTTGTTTAACTTCGTGTATATTGACTATGAATTAGATTCAGTGGCAAGAGCCGATTGTAAAACGTGTACGGTTAGCATCCGGGTAGAAGAACGATGGTATTACTGGCCTGAAATAAGGATCAAATTTGAAGACCGTAATTTAAGTAGCTGGCTGCAAGAGAAAGATTATAAGCGCATAACTATCGGCTTGGGTATCAGCGTTGATAACGTTTTCGGATTGATGCATTCGCTCTCGGCCAATTATTACTTCGGTTATAAGAAAGGATTTCGTATGTCGTATTCCAATATAGCCTTAAATAAAAAACATACGCAAATGCTCGGATTTTCGATGGTTTCTTTATATAATAAAACGATGAACCTCTTTTCTGAGAATGACAGGGTGGTCTATGTAAAAGACCCTGACCATTACTTAGACAAGACTTTTGAAGGCGCTATTAATTATACCTACCGTCCTGATATCCGAAATTCACATACGATTAATGTAGGATTCCAGCAGACAAAACTTTTAGATACTGTTTTGACAATCAATAAACATTACTGGGGTTCTAATAAACTGGTGAACAGCTTTTACACTATCGCATACAATTATGGTCACGAACATCGCAATTCTGTTTCCTACCCCACAACGGGATTTTATGCAGGTACTGAAATGAAAGGAGTGACGGCTGATAATCTGAATTTCTTCTATGGAAGTCTGAACCTCAAGTTACAGTATTATTACGAATTTTTTCACCGCTGGTTCTGGAGTTCACGGTTAAATGCCAGCGCTACGTTTAAGAATAAGCGGGCTTATATCTTTGACCAGAACGTAGGATATGAAGAAAAGAATATTACGGGATTTGATTATTATGTGGTTGATGGACAGCACTTTACGATTCTAAGCAATGATATTCGTTATTGCTTGTTGCCGACACGTACTGTCTATTTAAGTTCTTCCGAAAAAGCCCTCAAATTCATGAAAATACCTTTTGCCATTTATGCCAAGCTGTCTTTCGATGGTGGCTATGTATACGATAAACACCATCAGGCTACCAATACATTGGCAAACACATTTTTGTGGGGTACCGGGTTAGGTATCGACTTAGCTACTTACTACGACATCGTCCTCAACTGCAACTATTCTATAAATAAGAAGGGCGAAAGGGCTTTTTTCGTCGGCATCAAAGCGCCTATCTTCTAACAACTCCCCTGATTCCCCCTTTGATGGGGCCAGGGGGGATGTAAATGGGTGCATGGCTAACGGATTTTCTCTCTTACATCTGCCAGAAACTCCTTCATTTTTACAGTGTCTTTTGCGGCAATGATTTCCTGCAAAGTGGACAGTTTTTCCTGTATACGGTCTATCTGGCGGGGGGTACGGGGGTTGAATAAAATTTCCGTCAATAGATAATCGTCCTCTGACAGTAGTCCGCGTGCCGTGTTCATGTGGCGTTTGAAGGTGGTGCCGGGTGCATCCTGATGAATCATGGTCGCTGCAAAGACCAACGTTGAAGCAAATGGGATACCTAACGAATAGGCCACGACCTTATCATGGTCTTCAAAGGTATACTCGAAAATATTCAGTTTTAACTTGGAATACAAGTCTTTAAAGAAAATCTTCCCCAAATGGTCACCCTCTGAGATGATAATCGTGTTCTCTTGGGCTAAATTGGCGAGGTTGGCAAACGTCGGCCCGAACATGGGATGCGTCGATACGTATGGGAAGCCGCATGTTGAATAGAACTCTTTCAGGTTGTTTTTAACCGAAGCGACATCCGAAATGATACAGTTGGGTTTCAAAAAAGGAAGCGTCATCTTGAACGCTTCTATTGTGTAGCTCAATGTCACACAGTTGATAACAAGCTCAGGAGCAAAGCTCGGTATCTCGTCGGGCGACTGCATACGAATGGCGTTATATATAAAACGCATCCGCTTCGGGTCTTTTTCTAACACAGCTACTTCATGCTCAAAACTTAACAAATCAGCAAAAAATGCGCCCATCTTACCGGCGCCTAAAATTAAAATCTTCATTTCTAAAATAGTTTTCAGGTTTGGCTTAGGCCGATTTTCAATTCAGGTTTTAGGTTTCAGTCCTCAGAAAAAAGACCGTAAGACCGTAAAACCATAATTTTTTTTATAATTCCTAATTCATAATTGACTAATTACCCATCACCATCATTTGTTGCCGTACCGATTCTTCGTGGATAGCGCTAAAAATGGTTTGCACAAAATCGGGATTCAAATTCATCGCTATCCCCATTTGGGGTCGGCTTTCTAATATCTCACCATAACGTGGCGTCTGTAAGATAGGCATGTTATGTTCCTTTTTATAAATACCTATCTCGCGTGAGATACGCATCCGTTTGGCGAATAGTTCGAGTAACCCCTCATCGATGGTATCTATTTGCCGGCGCAGCTCCGACAGATTTTCGGTTGTCTGCGTCACATCGCGGATAACAAGCAGGTTCAGGATGTAATCCAGCACATCGGGTGTTATCTGCTGAGAGGCGTCGCTTAATGCTTCTTCCGGATTGATATGTGATTCGATGATCAATCCGTCAAAATTCAAATCCATTGCTTGTTGGCACAAGGGCGCTATCAGTTCGCGTTTGCCTCCAATATGACTCGGATCACAGATAATAGGCAAGCAGGGGAAGCGGCGACGTAACTCAATAGGTATATGCCAATAGGGGTGGTTGCGGTAAATCTTCTTATCATACGAACTAAACCCGCGATGAACAACACCTATTCGGCGAATACCTGCACCATAAATGCGTTCGATAGCGCCTATCCATAACTCTAAATCCGGATTGACCGGGTTTTTTATCAGGACAGGCACGTCGATTCCCTGCAAGGCGTCGGCTATTTCCTGAACGGCAAAGGGGTTAACTACTGTACGCGCCCCTATCCATAACATGTCGATGCCGGCATTGAGGGCTTCCATTACATGTTCGCGTGAGGCCACTTCGGTGGTGGTATACATGCCTGTCTCAGCTTTGACCCGCCTCAACCATTGTAACCCGATAACCCCTACGCCTTCAAAACCACCCGGCTTGGTTCGAGGTTTCCATATTCCTGCGCGGAAGATTTTAACGTCTTTTGATGCCAGCGCTTTGGCTGTATTCAATACCTGAACTTCCGTTTCTGCGCTACACGGGCCGGCAATCACTAATGGGCGTTTAGCTTCTACGCCCGGTAATAAAATTGATTTTAGTTCCATTTTTAAAATTTTTTTGCCACGATTTTTTTACGAATAGACGTTCTTCTTTTTCGGAACGGAAAAAATTTTTCCGAATTAATATTATACATAAATCATTAATTATTAATCATTACTTTTACTCTTTCTAAGGCGGTTGATAAGCGGGTATTATTGCTGCACAGTGAGATACGTACATATCTGTCGCCAGCGCTTCCAAAAACGATGCCGGGGGTCAGGAAGACATTGGCCTCGTATAACACCATATCGGCTAAGGCTTCGCCACTCTGAACGCTATCGGGTATCTTGCCCCATAAGAAGAGGCCGACTTGCTTTTTATCATACGTACAACCCAAAGCCTCTAAAAGCTGTCCGGCTAAAGAACGGCGACTTTCGTATACTTCGTTCACGCTGTCGTACCATTCCTTGTCGGCTTTTAACGCTTCAACCACTGCCGACTGCATTGGTCGGAACTGCCCCGAATCGACGTTACTTTTCACTTTCATGATCCACTGAACGAACCGCGCATTGGACGCGAGCATCGCCATACGCCATCCGGGCATGTTATGCGATTTGCTCATTGAATTAAACTCAATGCACCCCTCTTTGGCGCCTTGGATGCTTAGTATGCTTCGCGGTCTTTTATTGAGAATAAAACTGTACGGGTTATCGTTACATACCACTATGCCATTCGTTGCGCCAAAAGTTACAAGTTTTTCGAAGAGTTCAGAACTGGCATCAGCGCCGGTCGGCATATTGGGATAGTTAACCCACATCAGTTTAATGGAGGACTTACCTGCTTCACGCCTCTTATTAACTGTCTCCTGCAATTCATCGAAATCTGGATGCCAACCGTTTTTTTCGCAAAGCCTGTAACTGACGATGTCGGCGCCAACTAATTTGCTGACTGCCAAATAAGTTGGGTAGCCCGGATTGGGAACTAAAACCCCGTCACCCGGATTCAAGAAAGCCATCGACACATGCAAGACGCCTTCTTTCGACCCTATCAGGGGTTGTATCTCCGATTCGGGGTCAAGCTGCACCCCATACCATTGGGCATACCACTGCGCTAGCCCTTCCCGTAACGCCGGAATCCCAGCGTAGGGCTGATAACCATGCACATCCTCTTTCCGTATTTCGGAACAGAAAACATCTACAGCACGCTTGGAAGGAGGCATATCCGGACTTCCAACACCTAAGTTGATTACATTCTTCCCAGCGGCATTCATTTTTGCCACCTCTTTTAATTTCTTTGAAAAATAATACTCCTCGACACAGCCGACACGGTCGGCAGGACGAATTGCTAACTGTCCTTCCCCAACCGCTACCGCTTGTTTTTGATTGGGGTCTAAAACGTCATTGCGTAGTTCTGACGTTCGCATCATACCGGTTTCTTCCATTTTATTCCTTTTTTAGATTGTTTCAAAAAAAAAGCCCAACCGTTCAAACGGCAGGACTTTCAAGTTTTGTTCATTTAAAATTTCCAATGAAACTAACACATAAAATTCCTGCCTTCACCCGTTTGAGTAAAAGTAATAATAATATGTATTATTTAACTTGAGACTAACTGTCATGTTTTACCTTTTTTTTGCGACAACATGCCGCAATTCGGCCGCAAAAGTACGGACTTTTTTTTATTCTCCAAACAAATTGTCACTTTTTTTTAAAAAAAATACTTTTTTAGTCGAAATAATTCGAAATTTTTCACTTCGTAATGATAACTTCGTCGTAATTTCTAATAAAAGTTAAAGTTCCCTGAGCCAGATGTTACGGAAGCTAATCGGCTCGCTGGGGTCGCCATGGCTTTGTAAAATGATGGGGCCGGGTCCGTGTTTTTCTACTCTTGGGAAGCCGATATATTCGGTGGTGCCTAAGATGGTTGTATTGTTTTGAACGACAATCCCGTTATGAATAATCGTTACGGTCGGGGGGATACGGTATGTACCGTCTTCTTTAAAAATAGGGGCTTGATAGATAATATCATACACGTTCCACTCGCCCGGTTTGCGCATCGCATTGACTAAAGGACGCGATTGCTTGTAGATACTTGCCGCCTGGCCATTCGAATAGGTAGCGTTCTGATAGCTATCCAATACCTGCACTTCGTACTTCCCTTGCAAGAAAATACCGCTATTACCGCGCGCCTGACTCTCGCCGCTAATCTTGGTTGGTACACACCATTCGATATGTAACTGAAAATTCTCAAACGACTGTTTGGTTCGGATATCCCCGCTAGCCTTGTTGACGGTAAAAGTGCCGTCACTGTTCACAATCCACTCGGCCGGCTTATTGCCTCTGGCGCTCTCCCAGGCCGACAGGTCCTTACCATTAAATAATACGATAGCATCCGAAGGCGCTGAGTTTGTCCGGATATCACCCGGTGTAACAACGGTTGGTTGAGGCAACCAAAATTCCGACATGCCGGGACGCATTCTTTCGGGTTCCGGGTACGTCGTTTGCGCAAAAATCGAATAACTAATTAAGCAAAATACTGCTAACAAACTGATTTTTAAAACAATGTTCTTCATAATTGAAAATTTTTATACATTAATAAGTAAATTTAAAGCGACAAAGATACATATTTTTACCGGTATAGCTTCTTCACTTCTCAAAAAAAAAGGAAATCCCATCGTTTGGCTGGCGCGGGAACGATTCCTTGCGGATTTCTTTCCAACCGTCGCCTTGCCTTTCGAAACGGGTTACCAGCGTTTTACGGTTGGAAAAATCCCAAAAGAATACATCTTTGATATTCAGTTGAGGATAAAATACTTCTTTATAGTCCTGAATAGGAACCGAATCTAAATCGGAAGGAAACTCCGGCTTCAAGCGAAGCCGGTCATCTTTTTCGATTAGCAGGGTATAAAAACGACCACTGCGGGAAACGTTTCCTGTCGCATCATACTCTTCGAAGTAAAACGTGGCTGCCGTTATACCGGTTTTTTTTTCGTACCGGATGCTCTTTTGCTCTATACTGCGTTTGAGGCGCTCATTTTCATCGTACTCTAATCGTTTGCCATTCGATATGACTGTTTTCTTGCTTTTTCCCGGAAAAAATTCCACATAGCCTGTTAGCTTGTTTTTCTTGCGGTTATATATCAGATACGAGGTCAACTCGCCGGTAGCCTCAAACGTTTGCTCAAAACCTATCCTGTCGTCCGTATACCTTAAATAATTACCGTTCCTGTAATAGTCGATATAAAGACCGTAGTTGTACGTAAGCCCGTTGTGTTTATACTTCTTTTTATACGGGTAATACAGGGTTTTTAAGGTACCGCTTTCGTAGTATTCCAACAGAGCTTCCTTAGGTATCCCATCAGCAAACAACGTAGCTATCCGCCGGTCGGGCAGCTCTTGCGCAACTAATCCCAGCGACACGCATAAGACCAAACAAAGCAAAAAAAATTTCGTAATAGGCATGACATGAAAAATTTCTTTGCAAAGGTAAGGAGTTTTAGTATAATAACCAAAAAAATCTCTCTGTGAGTTTATTTCAGCACAGAGACACAGAGGACACAGAGAGACACAGAAAGAAGACTAAGAAAAGATAGGGTTTTCAAAAAGGGAAATAATTTGGATGATGATTTTTATTATTTATTTGATAATGTTGCATTTGAAAAAAATTTCAGAAAACTTTTCAACAAAGAGGTGATTTTTATTGATAAAAATTTGGAAGATTAAAATAATTATCCGTACCTTTGCGCCCTCAAATTGCGAATTTTAATAGACAATCATTCATGGACCAAAAGACTTACACTTTCGATGAAGCATACAAAGCTTCGCGCACTTATTTTACCGGCGACGAGTTAGCCGCCAAGGTTTGGGTTAATAAATATGCCCTCAAAGACGGTTTTGGAAACATCTACGAACTAACGCCTGCCGACATGCATCGCCGTCTTGCACGGGAGATAGGCCGAATTGAAAACAAGTACCCTAACCCCCTCTCCGAAGAGGAACTGTTCGACCTTTTCGACCGGTTCAACTACATCGTCCCGCAAGGGAGTCCGATGACCGGTATTGGCAACGACCACCAGATCTCTTCACTATCCAATTGTTTCGTTATCGGGATTGATGGCTCGGCCGATTCGTATGGAGCGGTCATTCGTATCGACGAAGAGCAGGTACAGTTGATGAAACGACGGGGCGGCGTCGGACATGACCTGACCCATATCCGCCCGAAAGATTCGATTGTTAAAAACTCCGCGCTGACCTCTACCGGCCTCGTCCCGTTCATGGAACGCTACTCGAACTCCACACGCGAAGTGGCGCAGGAAGGACGACGGGGCGCACTCATGCTCAGCGTTTCTATCAAACATCCCGATTCGGAATCGTTTATAGATGCGAAAATGAACGAAGGAAAGGTGACCGGCGCCAATGTGTCGGTTAAGATTGACGACGAATTTATGAACGCTGTCATAGCAGGCACTTTGTATACGCAGCAATATCCTATTGATGCCCCTAACCCTATCGCTAAAAAAGAGATAAACGCCAAACAGTTGTGGGGAAAAATCATTCATAACGCATGGAAATCGGCCGAGCCGGGTGTTCTGTTCTGGGATACCATCCTGCGCGAATCGGTTCCGGACTGTTATGCCGACATCGGGTTTAAAACCGTTTCAACCAATCCCTGCGGCGAAATTCCTCTGTGCCCCTACGACAGTTGTCGGCTATTGGCTATCAACCTGTATTCGTATGTTGTCAAACCTTTTACACCGGAGGCCTATTTCGACTTTGCACTGTTCAAAAAACATGCCGCCTTAGCACAACGTATCATGGATGACATCATCGACCTCGAATCCGAAAAAATCGAAAAAATACTCGACAAGATTAACTCCGACCCCGAATCGGACGAAATAAAACATGCGGAAAAAAAACTCTGGGAGAAGATACAAGAGAAAACGCTCCAAGGACGCCGTACCGGCGTAGGTATCACAGCCGAAGGCGATATGATTGCCGCGCTTAACCTGCGCTATGGAACGAAACAGGCTACCGATATGGCTGTCGAAATACAAAAAACACGGGCGCTCGCAGCCTATCAATCGTCGGTGCAAATGGCGAAAGAACGGGGCGCTTTCAAGGTTTACGATGCCGGACGAGAAGTTAAAAACCCATTTATTGCCCGTCTGAGGGAAGCCGACCCCGAACTATATAATAATATGGTAAGGTACGGGCGTCGAAACATCGCCTGCCTAACCATCGCGCCGACCGGCACAACCAGCCTGATGACGCAAACAACATCGGGAATCGAACCGGTTTTTATGCCGGTATATAAGCGACGCCGCAAAGTGAACCCCAACGACCCCAATGCGCGCGTGGATTTTGTGGACGAGACAGGCGACGCCTTCGAAGAATACACTGTTTTCCACCATAAGTTTGTTACCTGGATGATAGCCAAAGGCTTCTCGCCCATCAAAAAATACTCGGAAGAAGAGATTGCTGCTATGGTGCAACAATCACCCTACTACAAAGCCGCTTCGACCGATGTAGACTGGATGCAAAAAGTGATCATGCAGGGACGTATCCAACAATGGGTCGACCACTCTATCAGCGTGACTATCAACCTGCCGAAAGATGCTACTGAAGAACTCGTCAACGAACTCTACATACAGGCATGGAAATGCGGATGCAAAGGGTGCACGGTGTACAGGGAAGGCTCCCGCGCAGGTATACTCGTCTCGATGGACGACAAGAAGAAAAAGAAAGACGTCGATTGCATGGAACCGCCTGTCATCATGACGAAAAGACCGCGCGAATTGGAAGCCGACGTCGTGAAGTTCCAAAACAATAAAGATAAATGGATCGCTTTCGTCGGGCTATTGAACGGACGACCCTACGAAATATTTACCGGTTTAGCCGACGACGACGAAGGTATCATGCTCCCGAAAAACGTTTCTAAAGGCTCTATTATCAAAAGCTATGACGAAACAGGCAGAAAACATTACGACTTCCAGTTTAAAAACAAACGCGGATACAAACTGACAATAGAAGGATTAGACGGGAAATTTGACCCCGAATTTTGGAACTACGCCAAGCTGATATCGGGCGTCCTCCGCTACGGGATGCCTATCGACCAGGTTGTCAAGTTAGTGCAGGGGATGGACTTGAACGATGAGAACATCAACACGTGGAAAAACGGCGTTGAACGGGCCTTGAAAAAATATCTGCCCAGCGAATCAGAAGCCAAAGGTCAAAAATGTTCTGTTTGCGGCTTCGAGACACTCATCTATCAGGAAGGATGCCTAAGCTGCACCAACTGCGGCGCCTCTAAGTGCAGCTAATCCCACTCCTCCTTTGAACGTTCCTTGATGGTAAAATTCAAATAATGTGTCTCTTTGTTTCACTTCGTATAACGACACAGTTATTTTTTTCACAAAGGAAAGTTCCGAAGGGAAGAAAATGGGGAAAGGGGGATGTAAAACGAATAAAAAAATGGAAGTCATTTTCTCAGTTAAATACCATTCAAAATTGGGTGAACAACTTTTTATATCCGGCTCGTTTACCGAGCGGGGAGAACAGGTACCCATTCATAAGCAAGAATTGTTTTACATAGACGATTCGACTTGGCGCTTGGAAACCACCCTGCCGGATACCATCCAGTCGCTTACCTATAATTATTATACTGAGGATTCAAACGGATTTCGTTTTGAAGAAGAAAGCGACCTCAAACATCATATCTCTTTTGACAACTCTTACATCGCCTGCTATTTGTTCGACGACTGGCTATCAAAACCGGTAGATAAAACATTTTATACCTCCGCTTTCTCAAAAAATCTTTTTGCACGCCGAGCTAAAAAA
>CAYUAK010000179.1:0-1617 GCA_964442765.1 uncultured Tannerella sp.
AAAAATTTCAACAGATTTGAAGGGTCAGGATGACTTTTTGTATTTTTTTTTGCCTAAATCTAAAAAAACCCTCAAATGGGGGTATTGCAGCAAATTAAGAACCGCTACTTTTGCGCATCAAACTTTAGAGAGTGATGTTTACTTATTGAGCTTATAACAGTATAAATACAACAACTATGGCAAATTACGTATGCAACGGAGCAAATATGCAATGCTCATTTGGAACCAGTCCGGGGTCATTGACCGTATTACCGGACAAGAAAATCATGGAGGAGAATCAGCCGGCGGCCAATATTATGGATTTTAAGCCGATGGTGAATATCCCTACATTTGGAAACTGTTCGTCGCTGTTAAATCCTGTTGTAGCGTCGGCTACGGCGTCAGCTTCAGGGGTCTTGACGCCTCAACCCTGTGTGCCGCTTACGACAACACCATGGACACCGGGTAAAACAGACGTCCTGATGGCAAACATGCCTGCATTAATGGACTATTGTATATGTACCTGTACCTATATGGGACTTATAACCATTACCAGCGCCGGAGAAACTTCTATCAGCAGCGCAATGCCGGGTCCCGATATGAGCGCTATGATGGCAGAATTAAAAGCCGCTGCCGACGAAGCACAAAAAAACGCACAGAAAGAGATGGAGGAATCGCTCAAAGAAGATAAAGATAAAGATAAAAAGTAAACAATTAACAATTACGAATTACGAATTAAGAATTAAGAGATTAAAAGATAAGAATGAACAATTTAAAGATTAAGTAATATGAACGAAGAAGAGAAAAAAGAAGAAGGACGTATCAAAGTGTATATCACTTTTAAGGAAAAGACGGTTTTATTTAGCGCCAATCCTTTGTATACGTTGAAAGTAACAATGGAAAATTTAGTCAAGCTGTCGAATGCGTATCCTGATAAATTCTGGCAATTGCCGGAATATGACAACAACGGACAGCGTATCACTTACTATCTTGGAAAAGAGGAAAGTAAGTCTGTATTCCTTTCTACTGCCGCTACGGGCGAAGACAGAAGCCTCGAAGACTACGGCGTGAAAGCAGGCGACCGGCTGAAGATTATTCAGAAGGTGGTGGCGGGATGAAGGTTCAGTGAACAATGAATAGTGAACAATGAACAATATTCAATGGGTAATGTAATGTTCGTAGGGGCGGACCTGCGTGTTCGCCCAATAAACAACGAATAATGTAATAAAATGTAACAAGGGGATTAATCCCCTTGCCGGATTGATAGATGGAAAATGTAGATTTTTATAAGGACAACGTGAAACCCGGACGCGAAACGCGGTTATTCAACGAATGGAAGATGATTGATGCGGAATTTGCTTCAAACAGCGAAATATGTTATTCCATCACCAAACGCAACCCGACCGGCATACCGCTTGCTTATGAAATCACATTCCATATCAAATCATTTATTGGCGTGGAAGAAGCTGACAAACAAGGCCTTCAAAAACCTGTCTTCGACAACAAACATATCCTCCACATAACCATTCCGAATAATTACCCCTCTGCCGATGGCGGATACCCCGGATTCAAGTTTGTGACCGATGTGTGGCACCCTAACGTCAGATTTTTTGGACAATTCAAAGGACATGTGTGTCT
>CAYUAK010000180.1:0-16661 GCA_964442765.1 uncultured Tannerella sp.
GCATACAACGACGGCATCATCACCGCCACTCCCTTCGATGCAACCGCCAACGACGTCATGGGTAGAGACGCACGGCCGTGCGTCTCTACATGGGTACAAAACGGCATCCTGTATGTATCAGGCCTCGCGCCCGGCAAGCCAAAGGCGGCTCATTCATTCTGAGTACCTTCCAGGTAAAAGCTAGTGACATCATACAGGTAAATACGGCATTGAGTTCCCTTATGATAACGAAACCATTTTTTCTCTATTTCGGGTTGATGACCGTAGAAGCGATCAAGCGCTTCATGAAAATCATCCACATCTAATCCGGTCATGTCAAGACCAAGAAGTTTACATACAGTCCCTTCGCGCTTAAGCCAGTTGTAAATTCACAGTTTGCTGCCGGCTGTGATTATTTTACCAACCAGCATTGCCTTTATAAGGGTAGCATCTGCAGGTGAAAGAACTTTCTCAAATACCTCATCTATGCGCAACTAGCATATAATCTGTAATATCAAATACACTGCCATTGCTCAGGAAAAGATACGTGTGAAAACCGGCTTCGGTAAAAATCAATAAATCCGTCCGTCGCCGTTAACGTCCTGTGTATAGGGTATATAATTTTCGAGATAGTCGGCTTGAACGGTTAAAGTCTGTAACTCGAGCTGTCCATTACCTGTGGAATAATGACAGATATTGTGTCAAGGGGTGTTTAGCCAATGAGGTCGGCGCTGCGTTTGATGAAGCGGCTGAGGGATTCGCCTTTTAACATGCCGTTGCTTAGTAAGGCTAAGTCTATCAGTTGGCTTATTAAGGGGTTGTCTTTAGCGTAGGCGGCGAAGACCTGGTTGCGTTGCTCTCGTAGCTCGTCCAATTTTTTATTTGTATTGGTCATGTCTTCCCTTTCGACTTCGGTTATCTCGTCGTATTTTTTCTTGTTTTGTGCCTCTCGGAGGTCTCGTTGGCGGGCTTCCCAGCCTTTGATATCGTTCAGGATAGGCTTCACTGTTTCGGTGCAGTTTTTCTCTTCGTCTTCCAACACTTTTTGGATGAGCTTGTGGTCGGTGTTCAGTACAAGGTTGTAGTTGTCGGGCATCTCGCCATAAAACGACATGCCGGGCTGGATAGCAGCCATCTCGCGCATCCGACGCATGTACTCGCTTTGGGTCAGTAGGACGGGGTTCAATTCGGAGCCTAAGGATTCGAGCGTTACCGTAAACTCGGTTTTTTCGATGGCAGGTATCTGGCTTTTGAACACTAACTGAAGGGCGGTTTTACGGTCTTCATCGTAATTGACTGCCTGCGCTTCTTCTTTACGGATCAGTTGGCTTGTCGTATCGCTGTCGACGCGCACATAGCGCGTCTTTTCGTTTTTCTGCTCGAAGTGTCCGACCATCGGTATATCCAACTGACCATCAAACAGCAGCACGCTAAAACCTTTGTCTTTGGCCGCCTGTATGTAGCTGTACTGGTCATTAGGATTGGTTGAGTAGAGGTAGACGAGTGTCCCGTCCTTATCCTTCTGCGAACTCTCTATCAGCTTCTTATATTCATCTAAGGTAAAATATTTACCATCGACGTCTTTCAGCATATCGAACTTCAAAGCGCGCTCATAAAATTTGTCATCGCTGAGCATTCCGTATTGGATAAATATCTTCAGGTCGTCCCATTTTTTTTCAAACTGGGTGCGGTCGTTCTTAAAAATCTCTTCTAAGCGGTCGGCTACCTTTTTAGTGATATGGGTTGAGATTTTCTTCACGTTCTGGTCGCTCTGTAGATACGAGCGTGAAACGTTCAGCGGGATGTCGGGCGAATCGAGCACGCCATGCAGCAGGGTCATAAATTCGGGAACGACACCCTCCACCGAATCGGTCACAAAAACCTGGTTACAATATAACTGTATCTTATTGCGGTGTATGTCTAAGTTGGTGCGGATGCGTGGAAAATACAGGATACCGGTCAGGTTGAACGGATAATCGACGTTCAGGTGTATCCAGAACAGCGGCTCTTCGCTCATCGGGTAGAGGTTATGGTAGAACTCCTTATAGTCTTCGTCTTTCAGCTCGCTTGGTTTGCGTGTCCAGGCGGGGGTTGTCGTATTGACGATGTTATCTTCGTCCGTATCTTTGTACTTACCGTCTTTCCACTCCTGTTTTTTGCCGAAGACGATAGGTATTGGCAGAAAGCGGCAGTACTTGGTCAACAACTCGGTTATCTTGCTTTTTTCGAGGAAGTCCTTGTTGTCGTCGTCTATATAGAGGATGATATCCGTACCTCGGTCGTCTTTGCTTGTCTCTTTGATCTCATATTCGGGTGTCCCCTCGCAACTCCATTTGATAGCCACAGCGTCGTCTAAATACGATTTGGTTATTATCTCTACCTTCTTGGCTACCATGAATGAGGAATAAAAACCTAATCCGAAATGTCCGATGATGGAAGAGGCATCGTTCTTATACTTTTTCAAAAACTCACCGGCACTCGAAAAGGCTATCTGGTTGATGTACTTTTCGATTTCGTCGGCTGTCATCCCTACGCCACGGTCGGAAACTATCAGCTTTTTGCCGTCGATGCTTATACGGATAGATAAATCGTTTAGTTCTCCTTTAAACTCGCCTACCGATGAAAGCGTTTTCAGCTTTTGGGTAGCGTCCACAGCGTTAGAGACTAACTCACGAAGAAAAATATCGTGGTCGCTGTACAAAAACTTCTTGATTATCGGGAAAATATTATCGCTTGTTACCCCGATGGTTCCTTGAATTTTTTCTTGTTTTGCCATAATTTATTGTTTTTTTTAGTTTTTTTATTGAGAGGACTTTTGGGACATTAACCACTAATCACTAACCACTAATTTCACTATTTTGTCTTTTTCCTTGTCGTAGTCGAGCCAAAGCTCTTCGCCTTCTTTGGCTTCACCGCGGAGGATGATGTCGGCCAATTCGTCTTCGATATACTTTTGGATGGCTCGTTTAAGCGGGCGGGCGCCAAACTGGATGTCATATCCTTTGGAAGCGATAAAGGTTTTGGTAGCGTCCGTCAGTTTGATGATATAGCCGGCCTGCCGGATTCTGTCGCTCACTTTATTAAATTCAATATCAATGATTTTATCGATAGAATCCTTTTCGAGGATGTCGAAAATGACAATATCGTCCACACGGTTTAAAAATTCGGGTGCAAAGGTTTTGTTGAGCGCTTTTTGTATCACGCCGGATGCGTATTTTTTATCTGTCTCGGCGCTGCTTTGCGGCTGGAAGCCGATGCCCCGCCCAAATTCTTTCAACTGTTTGGTACCAATGTTTGATGTCATCACTAAGACGGTGTTTTTGAAATCTATTTGTCGTCCGAGGCTATCCGTCAGATGTCCTTCGTCTAAGACTTGCAGTAACAAGTTAAACACATCGGGGTGCGCTTTTTCCATTTCGTCTAACAGCACGATGGAATACGGTTTACGTCGCACTCTTTCTGTCAGTTGGCCTCCTTCTTCATATCCTACATAACCCGGAGGCGCTCCTATTAGCCGCGAGACGGAGAATTTTTCCAGGTACTCGCTCATGTCTATCCGTATCAGGGCATCGGCTGTGCCGAACATATATTCGGCTAACATCTTCGACAGATAGGTCTTGCCGACGCCGGTAGGGCCGAGGAACATAAACGTCCCGATAGGTTTGTGCGGGTCTTTCAGTCCGGCGCGGTTGCGTTGAATAGCCTTCACTATTTTGCGTACCGCCTCGTCCTGTCCTATCACTTTACTCTTGAGTGCATCTTCCATTTCGAGCAGGCGGACGTTTTCGGTTTTAGCGATTCGTTGTACGGGAACGCCCGTCATCATGGCCACGACTTCGGCCACTTTCTCTTCGTCAACCGTCTCGCGATGCGTCTGCATATCTTTTTCCCATTTATTCTTAGCCTGTTCAAGCTCGTTCAGGTAATTGCGTTCCTTGTCGCGATAGCCAGCCGCCAGCTCGAAGTTTTGCGATTTGACAGCCACTTGTTTGGCCTCTTTCACTAACTCTATCTGTTTTTCTAAGTTTTCGATATAGGGCGGCACAGAGATATTGGAGATGTGCATCCGCGAGCCGGCTTCGTCTAATGCGTCAATCGCTTTATCGGGGAAAAAACGGTCGCTGACGTAGCGTTCCGTCAGTTTGACACATGCTTTTAATGCGTCGTCGGTATAGCGCGTGTTGTGATGGTCTTCGTACCGTTCTTTGATGTTATGCAGAATCTGCAAGGTCTCGTCGGCGTTGGTCGGCTCGACGATAATCTTTTGAAAACGACGCTCTAAGGCCCCGTCTTTCTCAATGCTTTTACGATATTCGCTCAGCGTAGTAGCGCCTATGCACTGTATCTCACCGCGCGCCAGCGCCGGTTTAAGCATGTTGGCAGCGTCCATTGAACCGGAAGCCGAGCCGGCGCCAACCAACGTATGCACCTCATCGATAAACAGGATAATATTCGGATTTTTTGTCATCTCGTTCAAAATGGCCTTGATACGCTCCTCAAACTGTCCGCGATATTTTGTCCCTGCTACAATAGCCGCCATATCTAAGTTTATTACCCGTTTATTGAACAGGACACGTGAAATCTTATGCTGTACGATGCGTTGTGCAAGTCCTTCTACAATAGCCGATTTGCCCACGCCCGGCTCGCCTATCAGCACAGGGTTGTTCTTTTTGCGGCGGCATAATATCTGCGCTAACCGCTCTATCTCCCTGTCTCTGCCAACTATCGGGTCAAGACGTCCTTCGGCTGCTGCACGCGTCATATCTATCCCGAAATTATCAATGACAGGCGTGTCAGTGACAGGTTTGGTAGCCTGGGGATTCCCGCCCGACGACGGGCCGGGCGTACTCTTCGGCGCCTTCGACTTAAATGCCTCATCCTCCTCGTCCTCGTCATCACTTTCGGTATAACCGCTGCTAATATCCCGCCTAACCAATTCCATCAGGTCTTTGAATATATCTTGCGTAACGGCAATTATTTCAATCATTTCTAAAACAGTGGAATAATTAACGTTTCTTTCATTCAAATAATCTGTCACCACAGGCGCTTCATCTCCTTTTAAAACAGATAACAACAAGTGTTCAGTGCCCGTCTTGGGGTGTTTCATCCGGCGCGATTCGAGTGAGCTGTAACGTAATATCTGCTCGGCTTTTTTACTTAAACTGATGTCATTAATCGATGCAACGGTAGTTCCCGAACGGTTTCGCATGGCGTCATCAATAACCCGCTTCAATTCAAGCAAATCGATACCCAGTTCGCGCAGAATCTGACAGGCCGTTCCTAAGCCTTCGCGAATCACTCCTAACATCAGATGCTCCGTTCCGATGTAACTGTTCTGTAGCCTTGAGGCTTCTTCGCGACTATACTCTATCGCATTTTCTAACGCTTTTGTGTAATTCTTCATTATGAATGATTTGTTTCGTGTACAACAAATATTGTGCCAAAAATATCTATCTGACTATCAACTTACAACTTGTCTTATCATCCATGACAACGCCATAGAAACCGCTTTCAACGGGGATAATAGTATACCCTGTCCTCACTTCTTTTTTCATTATCAACATGCCCAGCAGGGAATAGATGCTTACCGTGACGGGCGAACCGGTCGATACATGGATAGCCTGACCGCTTGCATAAACCAATGGCTTCTCTTTTAAGGGAGGGGTATTTGCGACATCATCCTGCATCAAAGTCACATTATACCTTAATGTTGTCGCTGGCAGGGCATTGTTCCGCACCTCGCAAATAAACGTTTCGCCAATATAAGATTCATCAAAGGAAAAGACACCATCCATACTTGTAAATGAATTAAATAGCGAATATTTATACTTCCAGGTATACGACGTTATAAAATCATTGATTCGATAAAAACCGCCAAAATCAACTGCATCGTATTTACTTTCTAAATTAATCGGATTTTGGGGGTTGTAAGTGTAGCTCGATAACTGCTCGGAAGGAAGGGGCAATGTTATAAAGGTCAGATAATTATTTTTACAGGATAACGTTGATAATGGGGCAGAAGATGAAATATCCAACGAATAAAGCATGTTGTTCTCACAGTTCAACGTGGTCAAGTTGTTGCATCCTTCTAATGAAAGGGAGGTCAATTTATTTTTATTACAATTCAATTTGGTTAAATTGACACAGTCAGATAAATCTAAAACGCTTAATGAATTATCATTACATAAGAGTTCTTCCAAGGCGGTGCAATTATCAAACGACAACGATTTCAATCCGTTAAACGAACAATGGAATTTCTGAAGGTTCGGCAGGTTAAAAAGGTTCAGCGTATCTAATTGATTCATATCACAAAAGCCTTCTTTTAGTGCGTTGCAATTATCAATACATAATGAACGGAGGCCATTCGACAGACAATAAAACGTTTGCAGGTGTTCTTTATCCGACAGATCCAAAGTGTTAAATTTATTACCTGTGCAACAGAAAAAAACCAGATTGGGATTATTCGACAAATCAACTGTGCTTATATGATTGAAACCTAACCTCAGATAGTTGAGTAACGGGTTGGTTGTCACATCGATAACACTCAGGTTATTTGTATAGACGTCTAACCTTTCCAATTTTTGTGAATTGGTAACGTCGATCAATTGGATTGAATTATTTGGGCAGTTCAAGGTTGCCAGTTCGGGAAAATCACTGAAATCCATTCTGCCGGCCAACTTTAAAGACGCCCAATTGACCCGTGTTAAACGTAAGGTATTACTATTCCATGACGTCCCGAAAACTCTCAGCCATTCCACCTCATTCATTGAGGGAATACCTAACTGTTGATAATTCCTTATGCCGGGTTCGGCTGATTCCTGCAAGAGAAAATAACGCAGTTTGGCTATTTCCATCTCATCAAAGTCATCAACTGTCACTTGGGCAAAAATGTGTGACCCACCGATTCCGGTTATCAAGAATGCGTATAAAAAAATGTTGATAATTTTTTTTATCTTTGTCATATAGCTTTTAATTATTCAAAACGACCGGACTTCCATTCATACATTTTAGGTTCGGTTTTTAAAAATTTTTCTACAATCTGCCGGTTGTCATCGTCTAAATATTGTGGTGTGGTATATTCGGCTGTCAAGGTAGCATGCTCTTCCGAAAGACTGTACCTCACTAAGAACATATCCAATCCGATTAATTCATCCAACGCTTTTTCGTCGAGATCTTCTCGGCGGAACCATGTTGCGGCTACGGGTACAAAGATACCTTCAGAAGGCAGTGGTTGCCATTCGGAGGTATAAAAAGAGACGCTACTGTCGGCCACAGGGCCAAACACCGTTTTTACCATACATATAATATAGGTATTATTGATAAGCGGCAGAAGCCTCAGTTCGATGAAACAATGCTCGGTTAATTGTAGCTTCAGGTATTGATCGGTGAGCGTTAGCAGCACGGATTGGCCTGACATCGTATTCTCTAACCGGGCTGGCTTCCCCGATTTGTACAGTCCTACCAAGTCTTTCCGCCAAGCCTCTTCTAACTGAACTATCAGTTCGTCAGGCATTTGCACAAAAACATTCTCCATTTTCTGTGCCTCGACCCAAACGAACAAACAAGCCAAAACCAACCCTGTAATATACCGTCTCATCCGAACTTCTATTATCAATTACGACGCAAAATTAGCAAAAATCTCAAACAACACAAAAAAACAATTTTTTTTTTCAACACAGAGACACAGAGAACACAGAGGGTCACAGAGGTTATTTTCATAGAAACCACTAAAACCCTAAAAAAGGCAATATGCGGAAGTGGACTATAAAATTCAACCCTCCAATCCTATCTATTCCAAAGTGATAACACGCACACTGAGTTATGATGCCCAAAGAAAGTTGATGGCGAAAAAACCCGAAGCTAACATCCCTCGCTACCTGAAAGATGGCAGGATAGATATGGATTACCTGATGCAGGACTTCCAACAGTTTTGGCGTGAGAACAGCGCTATCTGGATTAATATGTTTCAATACCGCGAAGCCGCTCCTCAACTTATCTTGCAGGCTTTTCTGCAAAGGGTACTGAACGGCGGCGGCTATATTATCCGCGAACTGGCTGCCGGAACGGGACGAACCGATATTTGTGTGGTATATGACGAAAAAAAATATCCCATCGAACTCAAAATCAGGAGAGGCGAAAAAACGTTGAGAGAAGGTGTCGAACAAACGTTTAAATACATGGATACCTTCGGCTGTAACGAAGCCTGGCTATGCGTCTTCGACCGGCGACCGAATGTAAGCTGGGACAAAAAAATATACATGAATAAAGAAACGATTGACGGCAAAACGGTGACTGTGATAGGACTGTAAAGCATTGTCCCATATATTTCTGTGCTAAAAAGGATATTCTACATCTACTAACGTTAGCCCGCAAGCAGGAACCGACATCCCCGCCCGACATCTGTTTTTTGCCTCAATAACTTCCCTAAAATCGCTTACAGTCATCTTATGACGCCCAACATCCAACAGCGTCCCGACAATCGCCCGCACCATATTACGCAAAAAACGATCCGCCTTAACAGTAAACACCCACGTATCATCTACTAACGTCCAGTGAGCCATCAAAATACGACAGAGACTGGTTTTAACATCGGTATGCAGTTTGCTGAAACTCGTAAAATCCGTATACTCAAACAAAACTGCGCAAGCATCGTTCATCCTTTCAAAATCTACGTCTAACAAAGACATCCGGTAAACATACTCATACTCAAACGGATTTTTCCTGTCGGTTATCCTGTATATATAGGTGCGCGCGAGTGCATCAAAACGCGCATGTGCATTATTTACTACGGGTACTATTTTATGTACGGCAATATCTTCGGGCAGCATCTTATTTAGCTTATCAATAAGCAATTTAGTGTCTTCTATTTTATCAAGAACATCAAAATGAGCAACCATACATCGGGCATGAACACCGGCATCAGTCCGTCCGGCGCCTGTGACAGATAGGTCCTGACGCAAAACAGTTGAAAGCGTTTTCTCTATCCATTGCTGGATACTGACGCCATTCGGCTGATTTTGCCAACCGTTATAGCGGGTGCCTTTATATGCAAGATAAATAAAATAGCGATTCACTTTCTATCCTCAAGTCAATTCATACACAATGGAAGGCGACATACGTTTTAATGTCGTAAGTGCGACATCCTTTCCTGCCTTTATGCCTTCCTGCCACAAACGATACTCAACTGTCTTGTAAGCTAATTCGGGATGATTATTATCGCGACTCAGATGACACAGCCAAATATTCTTCAATTTAGGCGAGAAGATGGATGCCAAAAAATCCGCTGTAATCCGGTTGCTTAAATGGCCGGTCGGGCTTGACACCCGTTCTTTTAGAAAAGCGGGATAAACGCCGTTTTGTAGCATCTCTTCATCATAATTCGTCTCAATCACCAAATGATTAGCCTTGCAAACGTATTCGCGAATCGTATCGGTAATATGTCCGGCATCGGTAACAATAACGAAAGTCTGGTTGTCATATTCTATGGAATAGCCTACGTTATCGCTGCTGTCATGTGGCGTTTCAAATGCAGTAATTTTTAAATCCCGCACAAAAAATGGAATATCCTTCTCCACTAAACGCCGCGATTGTATTAAAACCTCTTCCACATATCGACTTTTACGAACCCCCTCATGCACTTTTTCGGTAGCAAAGACCGGTATACCCATTGTCTCACCGAGACAGCCTATGGATTTGATATGGTCGGCGTGGTCATGCGTGATGAGTATGGCCAATATGTTTTCAAAAGCTATCCCGAAGTCTTTTAAGGTCTTTTTGGTTTGTCGCACACTTACTCCAGCATCTATTAAAACGCCGTATTCGTTTGTCCCGATATAGTAGCAGTTACCGCTACTGCCGCTGGCTAAACTCAAAAAAAGTAGTTTCGACATATCCGTTTCTGAAAGTTACATTAAGAACAAGTTAGTACTCAGGTATTTTTCGCCCCTGTCGGGAAAGATAACAACCATAACGCCCTTTTCGAGGCTTTCGGCTGTTTGGAGCGCGGCCAGCATAGCCGCTCCACTGCTCATGCCGACAAAGATACCTTCCTCATTGACAATTCGCCTCGACATCTCAAAGGCTTCTTCCGATTCTACCTTTACGCTAACATCAATCTGTGACGGGTCATAGATTTCGGGGACAATGGCTTCTTCCATGCTTTTCAACCCTTGTATATAATGCCCACGCACCGGATGCGCTTCCACAATTTTGATAGATTTGTTTTTTTCGCGTAGCCCCATACCTACGCCCATAAGCGTCCCCGAAGTGCCGAGCGACGATACAAAATGGGTTATAGTCCCCTGTGTCTGCGTCCAAATCTCCTCTGCCGTTGTTTTGTAATGCGCAAGTTTGTTGTGCTCATTAGAAAATTGGTTGGGATTAAAATATTTTCCGGGATTCTCTAAAACTAATTCTTTAACTTTGCAGATAGCGCCATCGGTGCCAAGCGCTGGGTCGGTCAGGATGATTTCGCCGCCAAAAGCCTTTATCATCTTTTGCCGCTCAATAGAAACAGCCGCGTTCATCACAATCTGAACCTTGTAACCCTTCACCCGACCTATCATCGAAAGACCGATACCGGTATTGCCAGAAGTAGCTTCGATGATGATTTTATCTTTGGTCAGCTCGCCGTTTATCTCGGCTTCTTCAATCATTTTTAAAGCAACGCGGTCTTTGATACTGCCCGTTGGATTGAACCCCTCTAATTTTGCAAATAGCTCAACGCTGCGATTGGGGTTCATCTTGTTGATTCTCACCATCGGCGTGTTGCCTATCGTCCATAAAATCGTGTTGAATTGCATATTTTTTTATTCCCAAACGCTGCAAAAATAATATATATTTTGCAAACTTATTGACAATTCATAAAAAAACGGTACTTTTGCGCAAAATTTGAAGGTGAGGCAGGGGCAACTTTAGCCTCACGTTCTTGATATTTTAAAAACTTGTAGATTTTGAAAAGTAAACAGGGATATATTATTCAATGGCTGATAGGAATCGGAGACTTATTCATTCTCAATCTCTTATTCTTTTTTATTTATAACTTTTTAGACCCGTTTTATACCCAAGTCATGGTGTCTAAAATGCGGGAGATTATCTTGCTTTTTAACTTCTGCTACTTTTTTGCCCTGTATTTTGTCCCAATGCGATTACACTTGGCCGTCGTCTTTCTCGACAAGATTGTGCAACGCTCCTTTTCTTTCGTTACAATATTCATTTTCCTGTTTGCTATCTGCCTCCTTTTTCTGAATGTGGGCGACAAGTTAGCAACTTTTATCACGCTTTACTACCTTACTTCACTGCTTATCTTTTCGCTATGGCGCGTCTTAGTGCGTATCATGGTCAAACACTACCGCCGAAAAGGGTATAATTCAAAAGATATTATCATCGTAGGCGCCGGCAAAAACGGTATGGAGCTGTATCAGGTCATCAAAACCGACCTTTCCTACGGCTTCCGCGTGCATGGTTTTTTTGACGATAACACGATACTAAAAGACGTCCTCCCTAACTACTTAGGCAGGTTAGACCAGATTGAAGAATACGTTAAAACACACGAGATAGACGAGATTTACTGTACCATTCCGGGAACGAACAGCGATAAGATTTCGGAGCTTCTCAATTTCGCGGAAAAAAACATGATTCGTTTTTATATCATACCCGAATTTTACCGCGACATCAAAAAAAGCATGGCGCTCGAAATCATGGAATCGGTACCGCTGCTTACCATCCGCACCGAGCCTTTGCAATCATCTTATAACCGGATTGTCAAGCGATTTTTCGACGTGATATTTTCTTTTAGTGTGCTTCTTTTCATCTATCCCCTACTCTACCTTATTGCCGGCTTGTGTATTAAATTTTCTTCCAAAGGCCCCATCCTGTTCAAACAAAAACGCACCGGTTTATACGGGAAAGAGTTTGAATGTTATAAGTTTCGCACTATGCACATCAATGAAGATGCCGACAGTTTGCAAGCCGTAAAGGATGACCCGCGCACTACTTCGATAGGTAACTTCTTGCGGCATACTAACTTAGATGAGTTCCCACAGTTTATCAATGTATTAAAAGGTGAGATGTCGGTCGTTGGACCCCGTCCGCACATGCTCAAACATACCGAACAATATTCAATACTGATAGACAAATACATGGTTCGGCATCTTATCAAACCGGGCATTACCGGATGGGCGCAGATAACCGGTTACCGCGGTGAGACACGGACGCTCGAACAAATGGAAGGCCGCGTCAAAAGAGATGTCTGGTACTTAGAAAACTGGTCTTTCTTTTTAGACCTGAAGATTATAGTAGTGACTATCATACAGATGTTTAAAGGAGATTCAAATGCGTATTAAACCCGATGGGAAGAATTATTGCTATTGACTACGGACGTAAACGCACAGGGTTTGCAGTTACCGACCCTTTACAAATCATCGCTAACGGACTTTGCACCGTTCCAAGCGGCGAGGCGACTGAGTTCCTGAAGAATTACACCGCACGCGAAAAAGTTGAACTGCTGGTTATCGGACAACCTAAACAACTGAATAACCAGCCGTCGGAAAACATGCAATACGTTGAGATGTTTGTCAATCGCTTACATAAAGTCCTTCCTGACATTCCCACCGAGTATGTAGATGAACGGTTTACTTCAGTTTTGGCGCACAAAGCCATGATTGACGGAGGACTACCCAAAAAGAAAAGGCAAGACCGAGCGTTGGTCGACGTAATAAGCGCTACACTCATCTTGCAGGGATATTTAGAAAAGAAAAGGTTTTTATTATGAAGAATTTTAACATCCCCCCTGCCCTCTTAAAAGGGGAAAACTGAAAACTATATAATATGATATTGCCTATTTATACGTATGGACAGCAGATTTTGCGGGAAGAAGCCAAAACGGTCGATATTGATGACCCGCAAATCAAAGCGTTGGTCGACAATTTATTTGAGACCATGTATAAAGCCGAAGGCGTCGGATTGGCCGCACCCCAGGTAGGGTTTTCACTGCGCATGTTTGTGATCGACGGGAAAGATATAGCCGAGAACCATCCCGAATGTAAAGACTTTAAACGCGTGATGATTAATCCGGTAATTACTAACCGCAGCACCGAAACGACGTCGTTGGAAGAAGGCTGTTTGAGTTTTCCGGGTATCCACGAAAAAGTACCCCGCTCGGTTCAAATACAAATCGAATACTTCGATGAGAATTTGATTAAAAAGGAAGAATCACTGAACGGATTCAACGCCCGTATCGTTCAACACGAATGCGAACACCTTGATGGTCGTGTGTTTATCGATTCCATCTCACCTATTCGTAAGCAGTTGAACCGAAGCAAACTGAATAATCTCGTCAAAGGGAATGTATCCTGTAAATACAAAGTAAAAACCAACAAATTATGAAAAGAACGATTGTCTTTTTCCTTTTCCTGTCGAGCATGTTTACTTCCTTTTCTCAGATCAATACCGACCGGGTGATTACCATCGGTAGGAACGCGCTCCATTTTGAAGATTATGTCCTTGCTATATCCTATTTCAACATGGTTATCAAACAAAAGCCCTGGCTAGCGCAACCCTATCTGTACCGCGCCATTGCCAAGCTGAGGTTAGATGACTTCGGGGGAGCGGAAGAAGACTGCAACCTGGCGCTCCAACAAAACCCTTTCATGATTTCAGCTTATTTCGTGCGCGGCATTGCACGCCACAGTCAGGGAAAGCTCGACCTTGCATTGGAAGACTATTACAAAGGCCTTGAATTCAGGCCAAAAGACCACCAGATGATGAAAAATGTCGCCATTGCCTATATCCAAAAAAAGGAATATGACAAAGCTAAGGAACTCTTCAATGAGTTGATAAAGTCGTTTCCTAAGGATGCGAACAACTACCTGGCGCGCGGTTCATTGCATATCGAGGCAGGCGATACCGTTCTGGCTTTTGCCGACTTTAATAAAGCGATAGAGATAGACCCCTACTATGCACCGGCTTATGGCAGCCGAGCCATATTGTATTATCAAATCGACAACTTTCAGCAGTCATTAACCGACCTGAACGAAGCCATCCGACTGAACCCACGTGACGAAGGTTTTTATATCAACCGTGGATTAATAAAATACCATTTAGATGATTTGCGCGGCGCCATGTCGGACTATGACCAGGTTGTCGCTAAGAACAATACAAATTTAATTGCCCGTTTTAACCGTGGGCTATTACGCTTTCAAGTGGGTGATTACAACCGCGCTATCGAAGATTTTAATGTCGTCATCAGCTTCGAGCCTGATAACTATATGGCCTTCTATAATCGCGCATTGTTGCTGAGCACTACAGGTTCTTACCAGGCAGCCATAAAAGATTTCGACGTCATCTTAGAGCAATACCCCAACTTCCTCCCGGGCTATTACAGCCGCGCAGAAGCCAAACGTAATATAAACGACATCGCCGGCGCCGAAAAAGACTTGTGGGTTGCGATGGAATTGGAAAGAACACACGGCAATCTGCCCGCACAAGTAGCGCAAACAACGCAGAAAGGCGCCAACGAATCGCCCGAAGCAACCGCCGACGGCGATAAGAAACAAACACGCGAAGAAGCCGATAAAAAAAACATTAATAAATTCAATAATTTAGTTGTTTTTAATAAGGATGATGAACAAAAAAGCAAATACCAAAGCGAGATACGCGGACGTGTGCAAGACCGAAATGTATCTATCGACCTCGAAAAGCAGTTTATCTTGACTTACTACGAGAAACCCGGTAAAATACAGGAAACAGTTACCTATAACAATACACTTACATCGTTCAACAACCGCGCCGTCCTGCAATGGAGGCTAATCGTCACCAACCAGGAGACAGCGCTCAACGAAACGCAGGTACAAACGCATTTTACTTCTATTGACAACTATTCATCCAAAATCGACGTGAATGAATCCAATGCCGACTATTATTTTGGTCGGGGTATCGACTATATGCTCGTGCAGGATTTCATGGAGGCTATTCATAATTTTGACCAGGCTATCGCTCTCGATCCGTCGTATACCTTAGCCTATTTCAACCGTGCTGTCGTCCGGTATAAACAATATGATTATGAGTTTTTAAACACTTCTCAGGATGAACTCTCCCATACTATCAGTTTGCCGATAGGCGCTAACCGTACCATCGGGACGCCCGTCCCTGCTGCCACACCGCGTGATAACCGTCAATACATGTTGGATTTGATCATTCGCGACTATACCACCGTCATTCAGTTAGACCCCTCATTCACATACGCCTATTTCAATCGCGCCTACCTGCGTTGCTTCCAACGCGACTTCAAAGCAGCCATTCCTGACTTCACCGAAGCTATCCGCCGTAACCCCAACTTTGCCGAAGCCTATTTCAACCGTGGCCTTACGAGGCTATCGCTCGGCGAAGCCGAAACCGGCATCGCCGACATCAGTAAAGCCGGCGAACTCGGCCTTATCAACGCCTACAGCATCATCCGCCGCATGACCTCCAACTAATTCTTATGTCCTTCAATAACATCCTCGAAAAGTACCGTAAGCTCTCTTTCTCCAAAGCTGATTTAGGCAGCCGCTTTATATCCGTCCTCCACCCCTGTAATTTTATTTGTTAAAAAAAATTTTTTCTAATTCAATGAAAAATTGTACCTTTGCGCCCTCAAAACTAAGATAATAATGATAAAGATTACATTTCCGGATGGTTCTATCAGGGAGTTTGCCGAAGGAACAACCCCGTTACAAATAGCCGAAAGCATCAGTACAAGGCTTTCACAAGAGGTTTTAGCGGCCAAAATAAACGACGAGGTATGGGACTTGACGCGCCCTGTCAGTGCCGATGCCGCCATCCAATTATTGAAATGGGACGACGACGACGCCAAACATGCCTTCTGGCACACAAGCGCGCACCTGATGGCCGAAGCCTTACAAATCTTGTTCCCAGACATTAAATTCGGCATTGGCCCGGCTGTCGAAAACGGCTTTTATTACGATGTAGACCTCGGCAATGCGACCCTGACCGATGCAGATTTTCCTGCTATCGAAGCTAAAATGACCGAGTTAGTCGCAAAAAAAGAAGCCATCGTGCGGCAAGAAATTGCCAAAGCCGATGCGCTGCAACTGTTCGGCGAGCGCGGAGAGATTTACAAGACCGAACTAATCAGCGAGCTGCAGGACGGACAGATAACGACCTATACGCAGGGCGACTTCACCGATTTATGCCGTGGCCCGCATCTTCCGGATACATCCTATATCAAAGCCCTAAAAATAACAAGCATTGCAGGCGCCTACTGGCGGGGCGATGAAAGCCGGAAACAATTGGTTCGTATCTACGGCATCACTTTCCCGAAAAAGAAGCTGTTAGACGATTACTTACTCTTTCTGGAAGAAGCCAAAAAACGTGACCACCGGAAAGTAGGACGTGATCTTGAACTCTTTACATTCTCCCAATCCGTAGGCGCCGGTCTTCCCATGTGGCTGCCACGTGGTACACAGTTGCGGATGAAATTGGAAGACTTCCTCAAACGCATACAGAAAAAATACGGCTATCAGCAAGTGATAACACCCCATATCGGCGGTAAATATCTCTATGAGACATCAGGCCATTACGAGAAATACGGCAAAGATTCGTTCCAACCTATCCACACGCCGCAGGAAGGTGAAGAGTTTCTACTCAAACCGATGAACTGCCCCCACCATTGCGAAATATAT
>CAYUAK010000181.1:0-2308 GCA_964442765.1 uncultured Tannerella sp.
GGTTATCCGTTAGACCAATCCGTCTATGACGCCGCCGCCTGGTCGTGCATCGTCGAACTAAGCGAGCGTTCGGTCATCAATAAAACCGTCGTCAACATCCCCGACTTCCCGCGCGGCCACTGGCAAGACCGCAACCCCTGCCCACTCATCGATATGAAAGAAATACTGCATGGGTAAGGTATTGTAAAAAAAATTTTATTTTATTTTTTAAAATTCTTAATTATTTTATCTACCTTTGCCCCCGCAAGATTCTTTTATTTTATAATATTATTACTATGAACGATGTTAAATTTTACAAAAGCGACAGCATTCCACTCGAATTTCATAAGGTGAGAGTGGTACAAAAGCTTAATCTTGTGCCTGTAGAGAGGCGCTTTAATGCAATCAAGGAGGCAGGTTTCAACACCTTCCAACTTACGACGAAGGATGTCTTTTTAGACATGCTTACCGACAGCGGTACCAACGCGATGAGCGACAACCAGATCGCTGCTATGTTCCAAGCCGACGATGCCTACGCAGGCTCGGCGAGTTTCTATCGGCTTCAAAAGGCGGTCGAAGATGTCTTAGGGAAAAAATATTTCCTTCCGGTGCATCAGGGACGCGCTGCTGAAAACGTAATCAGTAAAACATTCATCAAAAAAGATGATGTGATACCGATGAATTATCATTTCACGACAGCGCTTGCGCATATCTTAGATGTCGGTGGAAAGATTAGCGAGCTACTCTTTGATGATGCGCTTCAGATTAAGAGTACAAATCCGTTTAAAGGGAACATCAATATTGACAAATTGGTTGCCTGTATTGAAAAACACGGGGTAGAAAAAATTCCTTTCATCCGGATGGAAGCCTCGACAAACCTGATTGGCGGACAGCCGTTCTCTATCGCGAACCTGATGGATGTACGTCGTGTTGCCGATAAATACGGACTGATGATAGTCTTAGACGCCAGCCTTATCGGTGAAAATGCTTACCTGATCAAACAACGTGAAAAAGAGTGGTCGGAGAATACGATGGCTGACATTATCAAGATGATGACCAATCTCTCCGACATCGTCTATTTCTCTGCCCGTAAGCTCTCTTCAGCGCGTGGCGGCGGTATCTGTACGAACCGGAAAGACCTCTACGGCAAAATGGAGACCCTTGTTCCGCTGTATGAAGGATTCCTTACCTACGGAGGTATGTCGGTACGCGAAATAGAAGCGATGGCTGTCGGTCTTTACGAGACTTTAGATGAGACGATGATTTCGCAAAGTCCGATGTTTATCAAATATTTCGTTGAAAAATTAGACGGCTTCGGTATTCCCGTAGTGACGCCTCCGGGTGTGCTGGGATGTCACTTAGATGCTAAGGCTTTCTGCGACCATATCCCGCAAACCGAGTATCCTGCCGGCGCGCTTGGAGCGGCTGTCTTCCTCACGGCAGGCGTCCGTGGCATGGAGCGCGGGACGATTTCGAGGGTTAGGGACGAGAATGGCGTTGAGATATTAGCCGATGTAGAGTTGCTACGCTTGGCTATTCCTCGTCGCGTCTTCACACTCTCGCAAATCGATTATGTAATAGACCGTCTACGCTGGCTGTATGATAACCGGAAGATCATCGGCGGATTGAAATTCAATTACGAACCTCCTGTTCTTCGTTTCTTCATGGGTCGCCTCGAACCGACAAATGACTGGTTAGAGCAACTACTCTACAAGTTCAGGAAAGACTTCGGCGATTCCTTATAAAAAATATAAATCATGTTTAATAGACGACAATTCCTGAAGACCTCATTAGCCGGAGGTGCAACCGCCTTAATAGGCAACAATTTAAATGCGGCTAACACGCAAACAGCCCAAGCGCTGCCTACCGAAGAAGCGCCCCGCCGAAAAGGGAAATCGGTATTAGGGCTTCGCTGTAAACCCATTCCGACCGTCCGTATCGGCGTCGTCGGCTTAGGACGAGGCGGTGGCGCCGTTCAACGTCTGGCGCAGATCGAAGGCACGGAAATCGTAGCCGTCTGCGATCTACAGCAACCGCGAATCAACCGAACGCTTGAAACGTTGAAGAAAAGCGGTCGCAAAGAGCCGGTAGTCTATGCCAAAGACGAAGAATGGAGGAAAATGTGCGAACGCAGCGATATCGATCTGATATACAATGCGACGCCATGGAACCTTCATGTGCCGATTGCATTGTATGCGATGGACCAAGGGAAACATGTCGTCGTAGAAGTGCCGGCTTCATTGACCGTCAAAGACTGCTGGGCATTAGTCGACAAAGCCGAAGAAAAACAGTTGCATTGCATGATGCTCGAAAACTGCTGTTACGACTT
>CAYUAK010000182.1:0-9881 GCA_964442765.1 uncultured Tannerella sp.
TGATATAGTCGCGGATACACGAGCCGTCAGGCGTATCGTAATCGTTGCCGAAAACGCTGAGCTGCGGACGTATGCCGGCGGCTGTCTGTGTGATGTACGGGACTAAGTTTTGGGGGATCCCAATCGGTAATTCACCAATCGCTGCCGTCGGGTGCGCCCCTATCGGGTTAAAATAACGCAGCAGGATACTCTTGAAAGGCGCGCCGGCATGGATGGCGTCGCGGATGATTTCTTCGCTTATCTGTTTGGTGTTCCCGTAGGGTGATGTAGCCGGTTTGACAGGCGCCTGTTC
This sequence comes from uncultured Tannerella sp., assembly GCA_964442765.1. Lineage (GTDB taxonomy): Bacteria > Bacteroidota > Bacteroidia > Bacteroidales > Tannerellaceae > Tannerella. The sequence continues at coordinate 293 of CAYUAK010000182.1, forward strand.
GGTCACAGGAAGGATGTCAGGCTGCCCGTATACCGTGCAGGAGGAGGAAAACACAAACGCTTGGATGTTATACAAAGGCATCAGTTCCAATAAATTCAATAACGGGACTAAATTATTTCGATAGTATGCCAGCGGTATTTGTACCGATTCGTTTACCGCTTTGCTTGCGGCAAAGTGGATGATGCCTATTATACCCGGATTGTCGGTCATCACCTTTTCAACGGCCTGCCTGTCATTGCAATCCACCTTGTAAAAGGCAGGGCTGATACCTGTAATCTTTTCTATGCCTTCGAGAACACTAACATCGGAATTAGACAGGTCGTCGATGATAACCACCTCATAGCCTGCGTTTTGGAGTTCTACAGTGGTATGCGAACCGATATATCCTGTGCCTCCTGTAACTAAAATTTTTTTCATCCTAAACTATGATTTATTTGATTCTTGTGATTATTCCTTACACCTATTACACGATTCCCGAAAAGCCCATGAAAGCCATGGCGAGCAGTCCGGTTGTTATCAGGGCGATAGGCATACCTTTCAGACCTTGAGGGATGTTTGTGCGCGACAACTGTTCACGTATTCCGGCGAAAATTATCAGTGCAACAGCAAAACCTATGGCAGTCGAGGCGGCATAAACAATGGATTGCAACAGGTGGTATTCTTTCTGTATCACAAGGATAGCAACGCCAAGTATCGCACAGTTAGTAGTCATCAGTGGGAGAAAGATACCCAAAGCCTGGTATAATACCGGCGAAGATTTTTTAAGCACTATCTCTACTATCTGCACCAGAATGGCGATGATAAGGATAAAAACTATCGTTTGAAGATAGGCTAATCCGAACACATCCAGCACAAAATGTTGGATAAGAAAAGTCGCGATTGTGGAAACTGTTAATACAAAGGTGACTGCCAAACCCATGCCGACGGCAGTTTCAATCTTATTCGAGACGCCCAGGAACGGACAAATCCCCAGGAACTGCGACAAGATGATGTTATTTACAAAAACAGCAGCAATGAAAATGATAATATAGCTCATAAATTGATAATTTTTTTTTATCTTTGTCCTCTGTGTCTCTGTGCTGAAAAATTTACAGAGGCCTCCCAAACTCTATTTTTCGAACAAGCGCAATGAGATACCCTAAAGCGATGAAAGCGCCTGGCGCGAGAACGAACATAAGCGCGCCATATTCCTCCGGAAACAGCGCAAATCCGAAGATTTTCCCTGTGCCAAGCGCCTCGCGGCAAGCGCCGAGCAACGTAAGCGCAAAGGCAAATCCTATCCCAGCGCCTAAGCCATCAAGGCCTGAAGCGATAATTTTATTTTTAGAAGCGAAAGACTCAGCCCTTTCAAAAACGATACAGTTGACCGCAATCAAAGCGATGAACAATCCGAGACTTTTATACAGTTCGGGCAGGAACGCTTGCATACACATCTGTAAGACAGTCACAAACGAAGCGATGACGACTATATAGGCAGGGATACGTACCTGGTCGGGAATATAATTACGTATAGCCGATATAGCCATATTGGAGCAGACAAGCACAAAGGCGGTGGCTAAACCCATGCTCATTCCGTTCACAGCGGATGTGGTTGTAGCAAGGGTAGGACACATGCCTAATAACATCACAAAAATCGGGTTTTTGTCGATGATGCCGTTTTTAACTAATTTAATATAATTCATACGTTTATAATTCTAATGAGCGTAAATCCCTAATCTGTCTACATCCCCCTGCCCCCTACATTCCGATAGTGGCTGAGAAGGCAAGGTTCACCGCTTCTAAGAAAGCGCGGGTAGAGATAGTTGCCGCAGTGATTGCGTCAATATCCCCTCCGTCTTTCGATACTTTCAGTAACCCTTTTTTCAGGTCGCGTCCAATAATATTATGCCGGCTTTTATCCTTTCGGAACCATTCTTCCATTTTGGTGCCTAACCCCGGCGTCTCATTATGCTCAATGACAGAATAGTTGTACAGTTTGCCATCGGCGTCAAAGCCTACAAGTACACGTATCAATCCGCAGAAACCGTTTTTGGTATAGCTCTCAACGGCGCATCCTACCGGTTTACCTCCTTTTCTAACCGGATAGACCGTCAGCGAATCTCCGCCTGTTACAGCCACTTTATACTGCTCTTCCGAAGGATTGTTATCAAATGCCGGTGTAACTTGTTTGATTGCTTTTTGGAATGCTGCCGCTTTGGCGACGGCAATAGGATGGATGGTGTACTTATTGGCAACCGCCAAAGCTACTCCGGCAAACAGGCATATCGTTGTCAGTGACAGTACGATATTCGGTAAGGTAGATTTTATTTTTCCCATCTTATTTTCCTCCGAAATGTTTTGGTTTGATATTAATATTTATAAGTGGCGTTAATCCGTTCATAATCAGGATAGCAAAAGAGATTCCTTCGGGATAGTCGCCATAAAAACGAATAAGCGCCGCAATGATTCCGATACCGAAGCCATAGACGAACATTCCTTTCCGGCTCATAGGCGAAGTTACCGGGTCGGTAGCCATGAACACAGCGCCGAGCATCATTCCTCCGGAGGTAAGATGCATCAACGGGTCATAAATTCTCGCAGCGTGCATCAGTGAGTGGATATCGGTCACTCCGGTTGTATGAAACGTATGAAACATAGTGCCAAAGAAAAGCAGGCAGGTAAAAACTGTAAAAGTACTAAGAATATAAACCGGTATATGCCATGTAATTATTTTTCGATAGAGCAAGAAAACCAACCCTATCAACAGGGCTACCTCGCTTATTTCGCCGATGCTGCCTCCTGTCAGTCCGATGGCCGACGAGACTGATTCGGTATAGTCTTCGCCGTAGCGTATGAGTGATAAGGTAGTTGCGCCTGTCTGGGTGTCAAGATATGACAGCGGGAAGGCGCCTGCTACCGGCCAGGTCGTCATGTGTGCGGGGAACGAGTTGAGCAAGAACACACGCGCGACAAGTGCTGGGTTGAATATATTGTTTCCAAGTCCGCCAAAAGACATTTTAGCAATACCAATTGCGACAACTGCGCCAATGAAGATGACCCAGGGAGGCATGTTAGAAGGCAGGTTAAAAGCCAGCAAGGCACCTGTCAGTATCGCTGAGCCGTTATGGATGGTAGATTTTTTCCTGAAAAGAAATTTTTGGATAAGGTATTCTACCAGGACGCAGGAGGCAACCGATACAAAGGTCACAATCAAAGCGCCCAGCCCAAAGCAGTAGAGCGAAATCAAAAAGGCCGGGATAAGCGCAATCAGTACTCCGTACATGTTTTTGCTTATCGTATCACCACTGTGGATATGTGGTGAAGGGGATATAATCAACTTTTCCATACATTCTTTTCTTTAACTCCCCCTTTGAAGGGGGCAGGGGGATGTTACTTATACATTTTTAAAACCGTCATTTTCCCTAACCGTATGTAGTCGAGAAGCGGCCTGTTAGCAGGGCATACATAGTTACATGAGCCACATTCAATACAATCGACGATATGGTTTTTGGCCGCTTTCTCCCACATTTTGTACTCGGCAAGGCTCATCAGCATATTGGGTTCAATGCCCATCGGGCAACAGTCTACACATTTAGCGCATCGGATACAGTCATGCATCTCACCGCGATAGGATTCTACTTGTGTCATCAATAAGATACCCGAACAGCCTTTTGTCACCGGTGTTGTAGCGTTGATCATTGCTTTTCCCATCAGCGGGCCGCCGTTGATTATTTTCCCCGTGTTAGCAGGCAAGCCTCCAGTCGCTTCGATAAGAGTAGAGACCGGCGTCCCGATACGGACAAGGAAGTTTGATGGCTTAGCAACATCATTGCCCGTTACTGTTACGACACGCTCAAAAAGGGGCTTGTTTTTCTGTACCGCCTCGTAAGCAGCATATACAGTACCCACGTTCTGTACAACAGCGCCAACAGAAACCGGCAGTTTGCCGCTTTTAATCTGACGTTGTAAAATGGCTTCAATCAACTGCTTTTCACTGCCTTGCGGATACTTCACCTGAAGCGGTAAGACTTCAATACCTTCATAATCGGCTGATAACCGTGTCAGCAACTGAATAGCATCCTGTTTGTTACATTCGATACCGATAACAGCGCGGTTGACGTTCAACGCTTTCATCATAACAGAGGCGCCAACCATGATTTGTTCGCCTTTTGCGAGCATCAAAGCATGGTCGGATGTCAGATAAGGTTCACACTCAACAGCATTAACGATAAGCACAGTAGCCTTGCTATCAGACGGAGGCAACAGTTTGATTTTCGTTGGAAAAGCAGCGCCTCCCATGCCGACAATGCCGGCGGCTTCAATTTTTTTAATTATTTCTGTGGCCGATAAATGGCAGTCTTTGATAAGCGTTTCACTGCGGTCAATAGTTGGCTCCCATTCATCGCCTTCCGTTTTAATATACACAGCGAGACGGGCGAATCCGGCGCCGTCGATAAAGCTGTCCACTTTTGTTACCGTTCCCGATACCGAAGAATGAACATGAGCCGAAACGGCGCCTTCTGCTTTTCCTATCAGCGTGCCGGCTTTCACCATGTCGCCTTTGGAAACAGCAATCGATGCCGGAGCGCCAATGTGCTGACACAGGGGTATAACGACCGTTTCGGGCGGCGCTAACACTTGTATCGGCTGACCTGCCGATAGTTTGTTTTCCGGTGGATGTATGCCTCCAATTCTAAAGCTGCGCATCTTTTTTTAATTATGGATGTATTCCCCCTTTGAAGGGGGCAGGGGGATGTATTTATTAATAGCCCCCGTAGGGCAAGTAGGAACACAATCGCCACACCGATTACACTTCCCATCGTCGATATTAGCAAGGTTTTGTGCAAGTGTAATAGCGTTGGCGCTGCAAACTGTTACGCATTTGCTGCACCCGATGCAAGCATTTTTGCAGGCTTTGCGCGCTACGCCTCCTTTGTCTTTATTGACACATGACACAAAGATACGAGGTGAAAAAGGTGTTTTTTTTCGTATTTCGATGATGTTTTTTGGGCAAGCTTTGACACACGCCCTACAAGCCGTACATTTTTCTTCCGAGACCTCTGCAAGTCCGGTCCCCGGGTTGATATGTATAGCATCAAACTGACAGGCGTCCACACAGTCGCCCCAGCCAAGACACCCATACGAACATCCTGTGTCGCCGCTGCAGAAAGCCGAAACGATATTGCAGTTTTTAGCTCCGTCATAGATATTTATACGCGGACGCACATCGCAACGACCGTTACAGCGTATGACGGCAATTTCGGGCGTACACTCGCCGGCGGTCATCCCTAAGATAGTTGCGATACCTTTCATAACATCCGTCCCGACCGGGCAAGATAAGCCATCCAGCGAAACCGCTTTTATACAAGCATTAGCAAACCCGCCACAACCCGGATAGCCGCACCCGCCGCAGTTAGCGCCCGGCAAGACTTCTATGATCTGAGCGATACGGGGGTCTTCAATCACCTCAAACTTCCGAGAAAAAAAGTATAAGATGAAAGCCGCAAAAGCCCCTGTGGACGTTATAATGATAATAGCTGTGTACATTAGTTTTCAGTTTTTCCCCAATTTCCACTTGAAGGGGGCAGGGGGATGTTAAAGGGTCAAGAGGATGTTCTTAGTATTTTTTTGAAAGAGTAAACGTAAAACTTTTTTTGATTTTATCCCGTAAAAGGTATAATATCAAAAAGTAAGGCACTAAGACCAAAAGCCCAACTATCCCTCCAATGACTTCGCTTCCGCTTGCATACAGCCCTATTACAACACAAGTTATGACCAATAACAGCGGTATCACGTATGCGACGACAGTTGCAAAAAGCCCCATGGACTGCCTGACCGAGACGACTACCTCTTCATGTAACTCAAAACGTCCGGAGCTGTCACTCACCTCAATCGTTTTCTCTTTCTTGTCGGCAGATAGACACGCCGAAGCAGCATGACAATCTTTGCAGGAGGATTTTTGCTCTATTCGAACAAAAACATTCTGATTATCAATCCTTTCAACTACCCCCTTATGTCTAATATACTCATTCTCCATCTGCTCAATTTGCAAACTCTACATAGCAATTTGACGACAAAAGTAATCATTTTTTTTGAAAAAAGAAGATTTTTTTTAAAAATCTCCCCTATTATCTGTTATAGGTAATGCCAAATAAAAAATATCTATTGGTTTGCCAATATGAATCGTGTCCTTCGACTTTCTTTACATTGTCTTCAAAACGTATATAGAGCTTAGTATCAATAGAAAAAAATCTATTTAAAGTTATTAATAATCTATTCTCAAATTCAATTCTGGCAAATTCGAAATTTGAAAAATAATCAAAACGTGAAGTAAATTTGCAGTTATTGTTATAATTGAAATTTTGGGTAATTTTTAATTGAGAACCAAATGCGTGAAAGGAGGGGATGATGTTCCCATCTTTGTCTTTTTCCTTAAAATGAGGTGCTAGATTGATATCTCGACTAATGCTATGTTTATAGGTAAAAGACAATGGATTAGGAACTACAGTCAGTTCATAAAGGCGTTCTTTCGCTTTAAATTTTGGTTTTAAATTGTACGTCATTCCCAGACCAGCAGTGAAAGTAAATGGCGCTAGAAAAGCCGAGTTTTTAATATCCTTATTAACTGCATATTTATTGCCCATGGGTGTGACAAAGTCATTTGTAAGAGAATAGTTCCATTTCCGAATCGCTTTTAATTGGAAGTTACTACTAAAACGCAGTTCATCTTCGCCGATGGTATAGCTTCGAAGGGTATCTTTAGGGGCGTTTACAATACCAAATTTGATTGATAGACTATTAGTCAGGGCGATATTATTTCTTGCATAATTGAGTGATGTGGTTGTGTTGGTCAGAATAGTCATATTATCAATTTGTCCTTTTGGCCAGTTAGGGGTTGTTTTATTGTACATAAAATTGATAGTTGCCCCAAAAGTAGAAGACCAATAGCGACGTTTGGGCTTGAACAGAACAAAGGGGTCTGTGCCTTTGGGGGGAGGATTCGTTGATTTAACCTCTATTGTGACCTTATCTTTAGACACCTCAATGCTTTCGGCTTTGACGGTCTTTGTCGGCAGGTCTAAATAGGTATATTTAAAAAATCTCGGATTTTTTAGCATTACTTCTTTATAAATCAAATCGTTGATAGATTTCCGAAACTGGAAATGACTAAACAGGAGCGGGTCGCTTTGGAATTTATATTTGTAAGGGAACAGGGGTGGCGGCCCTGCCTTCAACCGTATCGAATCGCGACAAAATACGTAATCGATTTCAGAAAATAATCCGCCACGAAAGACTAACGGGATAAAGAATTGATTATCAATCATCGCCTCTTTCACCGATTTATATTTGTCTTCAGGCCATGGCACCATCGTCGAAATCATCCATGACATGGCCTCAGGCGAGATATTCGTTTTATTCTTCTCCTGCGCCATGACCCCCGTAGCTATAAGCATCAAGAAGATAACCCCTAATGCGCATACCCAAACCTGCTTAGTCAAACAACTTTTCATCATTTTCAGAAACAAATAATCTGCAAAGATACGGTTTTTTTTGAAATACCAAGCAAAAAGATTAATTTTTATTTTATTAAATCACTTTAAAGACTAACAATAAGGCGATTATGATTCAATGGGTTGATTTGTAACAATTTGAAAATACCAAATTATGCCGTTCAATCGTTTTTCAGGTTTGTCATCCGGTTTGACATGACCATGCACTTCTTTCGCTACCTTTTATCAGAAATAGAAGGTAGCTTATTTCGGAAATAAAAAAGCAAGCTTTTTGTATTTCTCTCAATTTTCGCTACCTTTTATCAGAAATAGAAGGTAGCTTATTTCGGCAATAAAAAAGCAAGCTTTTTGTATTTCTCTCAATTTTCGCTACCTTTGCCGCTTCTTAAATAAAATTTTTAAGGCAGTGACTAAGACAAAGTATATTTTTGTGACGGGTGGGGTCGTCTCTTCTTTGGGCAAAGGAATCGTTTCGGCTTCTTTAGGGAAGCTGCTTCAGGCACGTGGTTATAAGGTTACTATTCAGAAGTTTGATCCTTATATCAATGTAGATCCGGGTACGTTAAATCCATACGAACACGGCGAGTGTTACGTGACCGTCGATGGGCATGAGGCGGATTTAGACTTGGGACATTATGAGCGTTTTTTGAACATGGCTACGACCCGGGCCAATAATATTACGACGGGGCGCATTTAGCAAAATGTGATTGAGAAAGAACGACGGGGCGAATATCTCGGTAAGACAGTCCAGGTTATTCCGCATATCACCGACGAGATTAAACGTAACGTAAAACTGCTCGGCACAAAGGAAAATTTCGACTTCGTCATCACCGAGATTGGCGGAACGGTTGGCGATATTGAATCGCTTCCTTTTATTGAAAGCGTCCGTCAGATAAAATGGGAGTTAGGCAAAGACTGCCTGAGTGTTCATCTTACCTACGTCCCGTTTATTGCGGCTGCTAAGGAATTTAAGTCAAAACCGACACAGCACTCCGTTAAACAGTTGCAAGAGCTTGGCGTTCAGCCGGATATTCTTGTGCTGCGAACCGAGAAGGAGCTTCACCAATCGCTGCTACATAAGGTAGCGCTGTTTTGTAATGTCTCTAAAGAGGCTGTTATTCAGTCGATAGATGTACCTGCTATCTATGAAGTACCGTTAATGCTTCAACGGCAGAAAATGGATGTGATATTGCTCGAAAAATTCGGGTTACCTGTTGGCCCAACCCCCGAAATGAAGCAATGGAATGCTTTCATTACCCATAAGAATGCTGCTGTCAACAAGGTTAAGATAGGGCTTGTCGGTAAGTATGTAGAACTTCAGGATGCCTATAAATCAATTGAAGAATCATTGCAAATAGCCTCTATTTATAACGACCGGCAGTTAGACCTGCATCTTATTCAATCGGCTAAACTGAATGAAGACAATGTAGAGCAATTGTTAAAAGATAAGGATGGTCTGATTATCGCTCCCGGATTCGGTCAGCGAGGTTTGGAGGGAAAGTTTGTGGCTTTGAAGTATGCGCGCGAAAATAATAAGCCCTGCTTCGGCATTGGTCTTGGTATGCAATGTATGGTAGTGGAGTTTGCCCGTAATGTATTAGGCTTAGAAGGGGCTAATTCGACGAAAACGGATGTCAATGCCAAATATAAAGTGATTGACATCATGGAAGACCAGAAAAATATGGCTAATATGGGCGAGACCATGCGGTTAGGCGCTTACGACTGTGCATTGAAGAAAGGTTCAAAGGCTTTTGAAATATTTAAGAAGCCTCTTATTCAGGAACGTCACAAGCATCGGTATGAGTTTAATAACGAATATCGGCAGTTATTCGAAGAGGCAGGCATGATGTGTACAGGTGAGAATCCGGAGATGAACTTAGTAGAAATCGTCGAGGTGCCATCTCTCAAATGGTTTATCGGCGTACAGTTTCATCCGGAGTACAACAGCACGGTCGTCAACCCGAACCCGCTGTTCCTCAGTTTCATTCAAGCGGCCATCAGATTCTCCCTTTGAAGGGGGCAAGGGGATGTAACAGAAATTTGGAATTATCAATAATAAATATGGATAAAAATACAGTCATCGGTTTTATTTTAATAGG
>CAYUAK010000183.1:0-14249 GCA_964442765.1 uncultured Tannerella sp.
CAGCAGGAAGAAAAAGATGCCGTTGAATGCGGTTACTGGCAGTTATGGCGTTACAACCCCGCTTTGGCAGATGAAGGAAAGAACCCCTTCACCTTAGACAGCAAAGAGCCGTTATGGGATAAGTTCAAAGGATTCCTCAAAGGCGAAGTCCGCTTCTCCTCCGTCATCCAACAATACCCGGAAGAAGCTGCCGAGCTGTTCCAGGCCGCCGAAGACAACGCCAAATGGCGCTACAACAGCTACGTCCGCCTTGCCGCCCAAACCTGGCAAAAGTAACAACGGCATCCCTGCCGTTGCCCACCTCCCCCTCTCCAACAAGGATATGTTTTTTTGAAAACATGTCCTTGTTTTTTTTATCCAAAAATCTTCTTTTAATCGGATTTTTACTTTTATTTTATCTTCTTTATCAGCATAATAGGCTTTAAAAACTCATAAAAGAAAAAAGGATGTACGTAAATACTCATGTTACAGACTTCTTCTATGTTCGAATCATTCTATAACCGCTGTCTATAGTTCGTGAGGTTCGTGGTTTATAACTACTTAGCGCTTTTCTTGAACTTTACGATTTTAACTATATCATCGATTTGCTCATACAAATGGATAGTGACTATCATAGGGATGAGCTTGCCTACCGGTTTTATGCGGTAAAAGTCTTCTTTGATTGGCTCTGCTATCTCCAAAGCGGCAATACTTTCTAAATGTCTCTCTAAAAAGAAAAAAGTCGTTTTAAAATAACCATCCCATACGGATAGCCAGAAAACGGTCTTCTTCTTATGGCACACCTTACACAACCACGATTTGCCATCGCTGTAGTAATACCAGTCGAATACCAGCGCTTCTTCGTTCATTAGCCGTGTTTTCAAAGCGTCTAATACTTCATAAACGCCACCCAAGACATTCTTTAAAACCTCTTCCGACGGGAAGATTTCCTGTTCTCTTAATAATTGTTTTTCCATATTTTATCTTCTTTATTAATAATTTACTTATTAGTAAGGAATTTACTCTTTTATCGTTTTATAAAATTACTCAATTCCTTGCGCAAAGTTACGGATTATTTATCATTTTCAAGAAAAACTAATAATTATTCAAAAAATTATAGTTTTTTATCTATTTGATAATAAACGACTTAGATGGAAGGATGCCGGCTCTGGTTGTTGTTACGGTTGCTGTGCCTTGTATTTCATGCTGACCGTAGACCCGGACAGTAACGGTTTGGCTATTTACACTGCCTCCCGGCGTATATCCTGCATTACGGGTGATTTCATTCGTATTTCTTCCTCCAGCACCGCCACCTCCGCGTTGTCTTTCTTGTGTACGGGCATTTGTTTCGGGAAGAATACGGGCTAACGGATTGTCGCCTTGAAAGGCAACTCTTGAAAAACTTATCCTGACCTGGTCGGGGCGAACAATTTTTACTAAGTCGGCCTGGCGTAGGGCGGTAGGCAGTTTGCCTGCATTGCGATACGACACTTTTACCTGATAATCGGTTGAATCCTGCTTATAATTTTTCAACTTTTTGACTTCAATCGTATCCCATAGCAGTTCGGGTAAATGCTTGACCAACTCCAAGTTAAATAAGGCTTGGTTCTTAGCCCATTTTTCAAGCTGGTCGGGCGGGGAGTTTTGTAAGAAGAACTTTGGGTTCCATCCGCCTATTTCGACATCGCCTAATTGGGGGTGAAAAAAGGGTTTCCAATCGAAAAATAGTTTGCTATCATATTCTTCATTACTCATTATCAACCTGTCAAGGTCGTCGATGACCCCATCGTTGTTATAGTCTTTGGTAGCTCTTCCGGAGTTCCATATCTCATCGCCGTACCAGATAGCGCCATAATACCAGTATCCGAAGTCCGGGCCATGGCCAAAGAGCGGAGAGCCACCTCCATAGTCCTGGTATACATCGCCTGCACGTGAATATCCGGTAATACCTTTTCCAATCGTATCGAACAATTCATACCATTTGCGGTCTTCGGGAAACATAGCAGAAGAGGGCGCAGTGCTTGGCGGTCGCAAGTGCATCGGTACGCTTGTATCCATTGAGTTGACAACAAAAATATGGGGATTGGTTAAGAGGAAGGTGACAACGGCTCTTGTCTCGGGTTCGCTTAACGGATATTCGCCAGCCCCGCCTTGCGTCCATCCGCGACCGGTCGTTTCGCGTTCCGGTCGCCAGTTTTCTACATAATTGCGGTGCAAGTCCAACCCGCCTATCCCGTCCTCATTGTACCTTCCATCGCCATCATTATCAATGCCTTCCGAAATGATGCTATATGTCGTGTCCCCCTGTTCGGCCCGCTTCATCAAACGACTTTTCGGGTCTCTTGGATCAATAGTCATCGTACCTTTCTCATCTTTGTAGCGAATCTGTAAGATATATCCATCGCCGTCTAAGTCTTCAGGCCCATCTTCGTCCAACAAACCGTCCCCGTCGTTATCAACCGGTCGTACCGAGCTTCGGTTCGATTGCGCCGTATGCATGTATAAATTGTGTCCGTCTGGGTTATTAATAGGCCGCAGATAAATTGTATTTTTATCAATAATCTTCGTAATCTGGGGGTCATTGCCATATCCTTCTATCAAATGTTGCATCAACCATAAGACCGATTCAACAGCGCTTATCTCGCCGCTATGCCGTCCGCCTTCAAAAAAGGCTGCCGGTTTATCGGTCGCTTTACCAGTTTTTTTATTGGTCAGTGTCAGTTGATAAATCGGACGCCCTTCGTAACTAAACCCTACCTCATACATGTCAATTAGATCAGGGTACTCAGCGGCCCACTTCCGCATCCAATAATAGACCACATTGGCCGTATGATACCTGTCAAAAGTGAGGGTCGTCGAAGGGGTATATTCGACCTCCGGATATTTGACCTTAGGGAAAAAACTGACCCCATGACGATACCCTTTGACGGTGTAAAACTTGGCGATGGTGTCGGATTCGGGCCATCGCTCTTCTATTAAAGGTTTCACTAACTGAGCGTTCAGGGCGCTCGTTGCAAAACTCAATAGAAACATGAATATAAATACTGACTTCATAATATGTTATTTTAAATAATTTTCTACCGAGCTTGAATCCCTAACGAGCGATTATCCCTAACGGAACAAATTTTAAATTCATCTCACTGAATATCAACATATTAAACTGATATTTTGGTTTTATTGGGTACGATTGTTTTTTATAATTAAGGTAGAAGGCATGTTTTGCAGTATGTGGTCGTACTCTTTAGAGATGACTTGCCACGTTTGATAGCTTACTAACATCAAATCGGCGTTTCCAAGCAACTCCCTGGTAGGGGTTTTTTCGGCAGTGACAGCCGTATCGTCCATCGTAGTCAAGTAATCCGATAACCGGTTTTCTATCACCGTAAAGGCATCGTCATTCGGCTTGGCATGATTCATCAGTTGCACAAGCCCGCGCGTCGTTTTATGAAGTGTTTTTACATAAGAAAGTAAAAACAAATCATTCTCATTGTTAATAATGACTAAGATATGATTAGCACGGACGAACCCTCGGTTCACAAAGACACCGACCGAGCAACGACTTTTTTCTACAAACTCTTTGGTCTTGTCTCTTATCAAGGCGCCGGGAGAAAAAATAGCCGGCGGTTGGTTCGTTCCAAACAGCTTCCTCCAGGCCCCAACGGCCTTGACATCCGTTTCAAGGACACTCATCGACACACCCGCGCCAACAAGCAGAAAATCAAAATTTTCATTGTTGACAATCGAACAAATATGCAACACCGCATTGTTACAGACATCATATCGGGTTGTTATGTTTAAATGTAACTTGCCGGCGTCATACAATACCGGTTCAAAGTTTTCTTTTTCAAAATCAGCCGCGCTAACCGGATTGACATCCGAGCCAACCGTCAGGTGAAGCGCTGTTATATCTAATTTTTTCTCTCCCATTGAGAACATCTGGTGTGCCAGATTGAGCATCGCCTGACTGTTACTCTTGCGCCCAAACGATAATAACAACTTGAACGAATCGGTTTTAAGCCGCTCTGTCTTTAAATATTTGAGCCTTTCGGAAGCGCGGAAACAAACATTGATGAAAGCTAATAAAGGGGATGTCATAAAAGTGGTTACTAACGTCATCAATACCAACATGACAAAGATAGCCGGCGGTAAAATCTTCATCTCTAATCCAATAGACAGTACGACGAGTTCCATCAAGCCGCGTGTGTTCATAAAAGCGCCTAAGTATAAACTGTTTTTCCAACTCTCTTTGGAAACCCGTGCGGCTATTATTGTGCTTCCAAATTTCCCAATAATAGCAACAAGGATAAAAGCGCCACATAAGAGCCACATCTCAGCGCCCTGTATCAGTCCGATTTTGGTATGAAGTCCGGTATAAACAAAAAATAAAGGGAGAAATATCGAAAGCGCTACATCCTCTATCTTTTCATTCATTATTTTGCGAAACTTGAAGTTTTCGGGCATGATAAGGCCTGCAATAAATGCACCAAACAGTGCATGTAAACCTAAAAGCTCGGTGATATACGACGAAAGAAGCAAAATGAAAAACATCAAAGCTACCAACGGTTTGCTCATCACTTCCTTGTTATAATACAGGTCGCCAATCACCCGTAACACAGGGCGGACTAAAAAAAACATGACGACGATATAGATTCCTGAAAATAAGATAATGTAAATAGCGCTATTCATAGTGCCTGCTTGCGCGTAAGCAACAACGGCTGCAAGCAGACACCAAGCAGTAATATCGCCGTTAGCAGCGCTCGACAAAGCGATTGTACCTAAGTGTGTGCGTGTCATCCCACGCTCCTGAATGATCCTGGCTAAGACAGGGAAAGCGGTTATACTCAAAGATATACCGATAAAAAGCGCAAAGGCTAAAAACGATGTCTCTTCCAAAGCATAAGCATCGAAAATAAAATAAGCCACCAACATACCCAGAAAAAATGGCACAATCGTACTCGTATGGCTGATAATGATCGTATCCTGTAAACGCTTGCGTACCATGCTCAAATCTAATTCCATCCCAATGATGTACATGAACAGTATCAAACCAAACTGACTCAACATCTTGATGTTTGAAAGGGAGGCTTCAGGGAAAAGAAACCCGGAAACAAACGGAAAGAAATAACCTAATACGGATGGCCCAAGCAGGATACCTGCCAGAATCTCACCTATCACAGCCGGCTGCCCTATCTTTTTAAATAATAACGCGACAAGGCGACAGGTCGCTAAAATAACGATGATTTGTAATAACAAGATGCCTATCGTCGATTGTATATGGGTGGAGGTTAGCTTGGAAAATAATCCGAAACCATCCTTTAGATGCTGGAAGAATGTACCGGAGGACATTAACTCAGCGGAAGCTGACAGAATGGTGTCTTTCTGCGCAATCCACCAGATTAACAGGCCGAAAACCATAATCATCAGGATATAAAATGTCAATTTCTTCGATGCTCTCATTTGCACTTTGTCTAAAAGCAGTAGAACTGAAACGGCAGGGATACCGTCGTTACATTTGCTGTTTACATCCCCCTGCCTGTCCTGCCTGTCCTGCTTGTCGGCTGACACAGCTTCAAAGGGGGAGTTCATAACACAAGCAAAGGTTCAAAAAAAAAACGCGAATAGAAAAATTTTTTGAGGTTTTTTTTCGAAGTAACGAAATATGAAAATTTTTTTGTATTTTTGCGCCCTGAAAATTAAGGTATTGGATTTATTATCAAAATAAACATGAGTACAAAAACGCTGCGCTTACTGTTAGATGATCCTTGGTTATCGCCTTACAGCGACGTCATTGTTAAGCGTCATATCGTTGCTTGTAAGAAAGAAAATGAACTGTTAGGGCATGGCGCTTTGTCCCTGTCTGATTTTGCTACGGGACATCTCTATTTCGGCCTGCATCGGACGCACGAAGGGTGGGTGTTTCGCGAATGGGCGCCAAACGCTACTGCTATTTACTTAACAGGGACATTTAACGGATGGCGTAAAAACGAAGGTTATAGACTATCCAAAGCTGACAATGGCGTTTGGGAAATCTATCTTCCGGCTGATGCTATCCATCATCTTGACTTATATAAATTGCTGATAGAATGGGAAGGCGGCGGCGATGAGCGTATCCCCGCCTGGTGTCAACGGGTGGTTCAGGACGCGCATACGACGCTTTTCTCCGCGCAAGTATGGCACCCATCTGCTCCATACCGCTTTACATCCCAACAGTTTAAGCCTGTAACCTCCCCGCTGTTAATTTATGAATGTCACATAGGCATGGCACAGCAAGACGAAAGAATCGGGACGTATGAAGAGTTCCGTACCCGCGTTCTGCCGCGAATCGTACAAAACGGCTACAACGCCATACAAATAATGGGCATTCAGGAGCATCCCTACTATGGCTCTTTCGGCTACCACGTGAGCAGTTTTTTTGCCGCATCGTCACGCTTTGGGACGCCCGACGAACTGAAACGCTTAATTGACGACGCACACCAGGCTGGCATAGCCGTCATCATGGACATCGTCCATAGCCATGCCGTCAAAAACGAAGCCGAAGGGCTAGGACGCTTCGACGGAACCCCTTATTTATATTTTCACTACGGTACGCGACGCGAACATCCGTCATGGGATTCACTGTGCTTTGACTACGGCAAAAATGAGGTGTTGCATTTTTTACTTTCCAACTGTAAGTTTTGGTTAGAGGAGTATCGGTTTGACGGCTTCCGCTTCGACGGCGTTACTTCCATGCTGTTTTATAACCATGGTCTTAACGAACATTTTACGAGCTACGACAGCTATTATAACGGCAACCAGGACGGCGATGCCATTGCTTATCTTACCTTGGCCAACAAACTGATACACGAAGTGAATCCCAACGCTATCACCATTGCAGAGGACGTTAGCGGCATGCCCGGACTGGCGGCTATGACTGAAGACGGCGGCTACGGGTTCGACTACCGCATGGCGATGAACATCCCCGATTTCTGGATTAAAACGCTCAAAGAGAAAAAAGATGAAGACTGGCTACCGTCTGCTATATGGTGGGAGACGACCAACCGCCGGCAAGATGAAAAAACTATCAGTTACATCGAAAGCCACGACCAGGCTTTAGTAGGCGACAAAACGCTTATCTTCAGGCTGATAGACGCCGATATGTACTGGCACATGCAGGTCGATGACCGAAACTTGAAGGTCGAAAGAGGCATGGCTTTGCATAAGATGATACGATTAATAACGGCGACAACCATCAACGGCGGATATCTTAATTTTATGGGAAATGAGTTCGGACACCCCGAATGGATTGACTTCCCACGCGAAGGGAATGGATGGTCATGTAAATACGCACGCCGACAATGGCATTTAGTAGATAACCCCCATTTAAAATATCATTTTCTCAATGAATTTGACAGGGCTATGATTCGTTTGATAAGTAGCGTTAAGAATTTTCACAGCGCCCCTTTACAAAAGTTATGGGAAAATAACCACGACCAACTCCTTGCCTATCAGCGCGGTGATTTCGTTTTCGTTTTCAACTTTAATCCAGTAAAATCGTTCCCCTGCTTCAGCTTGCTTACCCCTCCGGGCAAATACAGGGTGACGCTTAATACAGATGATAAACGATTCGGTGGAAACGGACTAAACGACGATTCCATCGAACATTTCACCCGCTACGACCCACTTTACAAAGAAGCGAACAAAGGATGGCTCAGCCTGTACCTCCCCGCTCGTTCAGCCCTCATTTTAAAGA
Source organism: uncultured Tannerella sp. (assembly GCA_964442765.1). Lineage (GTDB taxonomy): Bacteria > Bacteroidota > Bacteroidia > Bacteroidales > Tannerellaceae > Tannerella. The sequence goes on from CAYUAK010000183.1 coordinate 7,709, forward strand.
AAACCGAAATGATTAATGATTAATAATTAATGATAAAAAATTCGTGTAATTCGTGACTTCGTCTTAAAATTCGTGGTAAAAAAAATATTATAATTCGTGATTTCATCAAAAATTCGTAGTTAAAAATGCTAACATTCGCACCCATCTTTAAGGAGCTAATCTGGGGAGGCGCCAACATCCTCCCCTTCAAAGGCCTCCCTCCGGACAACCGCATGATTGGAGAAAGCTGGGAGCTTGCTCATTTGGAACAAGGTGTCTCGGTCGTTGCTAATGGCGAACTGACCGGCAAAACGATTGCCGAACTGATACAAATATACGGTTCGCAGTTGCTGGGTTCAAAGGTATACAATCAATACGGTAACACTTTCCCGTTATTGATAAAGTTCATCGATGCACGCGAAAAGCTATCTATTCAAGTGCATCCTAACGACCGACTCGCACAGGAGCGTCACCAATTGTCGGGCAAAACCGAAATGTGGTATATTGTCAAGGCTACCTCCGACGCAGCCATTTTCTGTGGTTTTGCTCAACCTATCGACGCCGATGAATACGTCCATCGCGTAATAAATAACAGCCTAATGGAAGTACTGCAACGCTACCGCGTAAAAGCCGGCGACGTCTTTTTCCTCCCCGCAGGACGCATTCATGCCATCGATGCCGGATGTCTCATCGCCGAAATTCAACAAACAAGCAACATAACCTACCGGATTTACGATTATAACCGAAGGGATTCAAATGGCAACCTGAGGGAACTTCATACCGAATTAGCTAAGGATGCCATTGATTTTTCTTTCTGTCCAGATTATAAAACGACCTATCATGTTATAGAAAACGAAGCGATACCGCTCGTCCAATGCCCCTATTTCACTACCAATTTACTCAAACTCAACCAACCGATAAAACGGGATTTCTCGATGCTCGATTCGTTTGTTATCTATATTTGTACGAAAGGCGTCGCTATCCTGAAAGATAATTATGGCTTTACGCTTAACGTCCGACAGGGACAAACGATATTAATCCCTGCCGATACGCTTTCGGTGACGATAGAACCGACGATGTCATCAGATTTTTTAGAGACATTTATTTTAAACAGATGATTTTCAAACAAACCTGTATAGTTATCTTTATTACCTCTTTCGCATTTTGCGGCTGTAATAACAAATCCTTCGGTATGTGGGACGATGCCAACGGTATGTCTATACACCGTTTCGATTCGGTCTTATATCAATGGATTGATACGGATGATTCAAACAGTTTACAGTTACTCATCAGCGACTACCCCCAATTGTTAGGATTATTAGGGAAATCACTATTTCAGTCCAATGATACCGATTCCACCGTTTTTTTTACAAAATTGAAAAAGTATTACTCCGAACCCACGCTGAAGAATTTGTACAAAGATGCGATAACGTTATACGACGCCCATTCACCGGCAACCCGGCCAATCGAACAAGAACTCTCTTACGGTTTCACACGGATGAAAGAACTGTTCCCTTCTATCCAGATACCTGCCGTTTATATGCACGTTTCCGGATTGCAGCAAAATATGATTGTTGCGGATAGCCTGCTCTCTATCTCTATCGACAAATACTTAGGCGACAGCTATCCCCTGTATGCAAAATTCTTTTACCCGTATCAGCGCAAAAACATGTTACCCGCGTGTGCCGCCAAAGATGGCCTTTATGCGTGGCTTTCCTCCGAGTATCCCTTCATTGAAAAAGAACGTACCCTGCTTAACAAAATGATTTATGAAGGGAAGATGCTTTATGTGCTGACACAGACAGGGTATAATTACTCGTTACAACAAATGATGCAATGGACGGATAAAGAGTATCAATGGTGTCAGAAAAACGAAGCGATTGTTTGGAAAACCCTTCAGGCAAACAAGCTGTTGTATTCGGCGGATGAATTAACCGTATCTAAGTTTTTTTCTCCAGCGCCCTCCACCTTTTTTTCGGGAGAAGCGCCCGGAAACATGGGAAATTTTATAGGGTACAGAATCGTTGCAAGCTACATGAAACAAACAAAAGCATCCATCGAAGCGTTGATGACTAACAATAATGCACAGGAAATACTCAAGACATCCAAATACAAACCGTGATATGAAACTTATTGACGAAAAATTATTAGATGCGACTATGCTGAAAGCGCAACAGTCGCCGCGTCTACGAATGAATTACAATTTTCACGATTCGTTAGACGACCCGATTAACAGGCTGATAAATGCAATGGAGCCGGGCACCTATCTGCGACCGCACCGCCATAAAAACCCGGATAAAACAGAGATATTTCTACTTTTACGGGGTAAAGTAGCGCTCTTTCTTTTTGACGACATAGGTATTATTACGGAACAACACCTGTTAAATCCGAAAAACGGAGTTTATGGAGGCGAGATTCCCGCCTATGTTTGGCATACGCTGCTTGTCTTAGAGCCGGGAAGTGTTATTTATGAAGTGAAACAAGGCCCATTCAAGCCTTTATCACCGGAAAACATGGCGCCATGGAGTCCCGAACCGGAAGATACCGAAGGCGTGAAACAGTTCATGGACAAATTAAAAAGATATGTATAATATACCTGTTAAGCAGTATCTAAGTGAAAATGGCTATCCTCGCTTTTCTCTCAGAGCCGTCCTTTTTGATATGGATGGCGTATTGTACGATTCCATGCCGAACCATGCCTTTTCGTGGACGAAAACGATGCTGAATCATGGAATAATCATGACAGAAGAAGATGCTTATCTGCACGAAGGACGTGTAGGCGATGAGACCATTCAAATCGTCGCAGCCCGCGAAGGCAAAGTTTTTTCGGCAGAAGAAAGGAAACATATCTATAAGGAAAAAACCAATTGGTTTGCTTCCTGTCAGGAAGCGCCTGTGATTCCTGGCAGCTTAGCGTTGTTGCAAAAGGTAACAGCCGGCGGATTATTTGCCATGCTCGTTACAGGCTCCGGCCAACCCTCGCTCATAGACCGGGTCAACCTTGATTTCCCTGACATTTTTACGCGCGACAGAATGGTGACTTCATTTGATGTGAAGAAAGGAAAGCCCCATCCAGAGCCATACCTTACAGCGCTTCAAAAAGGAAGTCTGCAACCCTTCGAGGCCATTGTCATTGAAAACGCTCCGCTTGGCATCGAATCGGCACGTGCTGCGGGATTGTTTGTCATTGCCGTCAACACCGGTCCGCTACCCGATTCCGTCCTGATGGACGCCGGCGCAAATTTATTGTTTCCCTCACTCATAGCCTTATCCGACGAGTGGGAAAACCTTCAACTTTTAAACCCGTAAAAATACCTTAAACTTATAAAGCAAATACAATATAAAGAACAATATCAGGAAATTACCAAACGTGAGCCATACTTTATAGTAGGCATCACCCATAAACTGTAATAATCCGTGTGACACCGAATCGACGACACACCTGAAGTTGATTACCTGACCTAATACGTAGGCCACAATAGAGTTCATGCCGTAAAATTTCAACCAGTTCAAACCTTTGGAATAGCCCCGACAGTCGATGACATAATAAAAGACAGCCATCAGTATTAGACACCACCCGCCGGAATATAATGTCATGCTACATGTCCATATTTTCTTGATAATAGGCATCTGTATATGCCATAACTGCGAAATAAGGATACATGCTATTCCTGCTATTAAGAGGGTTTGCGCATTACGAAGGCGGTCTGCTCCATTCTTCATCACACCGCCTGCAATCGTTCCCATTAATACTGTAACGCCGAATGTCAAACTGCTGAGTATCCACGTATACTGATACCTGGAAGAAAACGACCAGGTCCCATCGGCAGCCCACCGCACGCCATCTCTGAAACGGCCTAATACAAAGCGGTCGACTTTCTCGGCGAAGTTGTTTTCCGGTGTGAAATCACCCAGAAAAGTCATCGGAAACCAATAGAGCATCAACAATATAAAAGCCCATATAATCTGCCAGCGCATGGAAGAACAATGGAGATAAATAATGGCGGTAATCAAATAACCCGTTGCAATGGCCTGCAAGGTGTTTGAATAAAGCCGTAGACGGTGCATATCAAAATCAAGCAGATTACCTTGAACGATAGCGCCTAAAATAAAAAGTAAAGCCACCCGTTTGAGTATCCGTTTATAAATGGCCGATTTATCGGCCATCTGCCGGTATTTGGCAAAAGAAAAAGGCATACTGACGCCCGACATAAAAAGGAATAATGGCATGACTAAATCCCAGGCCCTGAATCCCACCCAATTTTCATGGTTGAAGTGATAGAGAAGCGTGTCGCCAAAAGGCAGGTTCATAGCCCGTATAAGCGCATAAAAGACCGGTTGAAAAAAAACCAGCATAAAGAGGTCGAACCCCCGCAGGATATCCAGCGACTTTAGTCTTTCGGTAATTTGTTTTTCCATAATTGTTATTTTTTGAATATATAGTTTTGATTAAGAAGCTATCAGGTTTTCGTCGTTGCTTAATTTTCCATATTATAAAATTAAAATTAACTGCAAATGTACGAAATATTATCGATATATAAGTATTTGTCTACTCAAACAATTATTTTTCTACCATTGTCAAAATGCACCATTTATTTTATTTCTTGGTGTTTGTTTAAAAATCCCCTATATTTGCCCTCTCAAACAAGCTATTTTTTATGCATAAAAAACTTTTATTAGGAGATGAGGCTATTGCACAGGCAGCTTTAGATGCTGGTTTATCAGGCGTTTATTCGTATCCCGGAACGCCTTCGACAGAGATAACAATGTATATTCAACAGCAAACAGCCGGCAGTTCCATTCACAGCCGATGGTGCGCCAATGAAAAAACAGCGATGGAAGCGGCGCTTGGTTTGAGTTATGCCGGCAAACGCGCTTTGTGTTGCATGAAACATGTCGGCCTGAATGTGGCTGCCGACTGCTTTATGAATATTGCCATGAGTGGTATTAACGGCGGGATGATTGTCGTTACGGCTGACGACCCGTCTATGCACTCTTCTCAAAACGAACAGGATAATCGTATCTACGGCGATTTTGCCATGCTCCCGATGTTTGAACCCTCCAATCAGCAAGAGGCTTATGATATGACTTACGAAGGGTTTGAACTGTCAGAAAAATTTGGCTATCCTATTTTGATGCGTATCACGACCCGTATGGCGCACTCCCGTACAGGCGTTGTTACGCGCGAACAACAACCGCAAAACGACCTGCATTTCTTGCCTGATGGACGTAAAAGGTTTGTTTTGTTACCTGCCTTGGCACGCCAAAGGTTCAAAGTCTTATTGGAAGCGCAGACACTTTTTCTTCAAGCCTCCCAAGCATCGGCTTATAACCGCTATTTTGACGGCCCCAATCGAAAAAGGGGAATCATAACCGCCGGTATAGCCTTTAATTATCTTTCCGAATATTATCCGGACGGGTTTGAGCATCCTGTTTTGAAAATCTGTCAATATCCGCTGCCTGTTAGTCATTTAGAGAAAATAACTTCCGAATGTGATGAGATATTCGTTTTCGAGGACGGATATCCATTTATAGAAAAACTGTTACGAGGCTACCTCAACAAAGGACTAACCATTCATGGACGTATGGATGGAACTGTCAGGCGCGACGGCGAACTGACGCCACAAGCTGTTGCAATAGCGTTAGGTACAACATCGGAACCCTATTATACTATTCCGGCGTTAGTAGCCCCCCGTCCGCCCTTGTTATGTCAGGGCTGTGGTCATCGCGATTTATTTGAAGCATTGAAAGAGGTGGTCGTTTCCTATCCGTTAGCGAAAGTGTTCTCCGACATCGGATGTTATACGCTCGGCGTTTTGCCCCCTTTCAGCGCTATTGACACCTGTATCGACATGGGCGCGTCTATCACAATGGCCAAAGGAGCATCCGATGCAGGTGTTTTTCCTGCCATTGCCGTTATCGGCGATTCCACTTTTACACATTCCGGAATAACCGGCTTACTCGATTGTGTTAATGATGATACAAATGTAACTATCATTATTTCAGATAACCATACCACGGCTATGACAGGCGGACAGGATTCGTCTGGTACAGGCCGGTTAGAAGCTATCTGTAAAGGGATTGGCGTTTCTCCCGAACATCTCCGTACAATTGTACCATTGAAAAAAAACCATGAAGTTATGACGACGATGTTAAGAGAAGAGATAAGCTACAAAGGCGTATCGGTTATAATTCCAAGTCGCGAATGTATACAAACGTTGAAAAGAAAAAAGAGATGGGAACAGTGAACAGGGAACAGTGGATAGAAAAAACTGAAAATTGATTACATCCCCCTCCCCCCATTTCTTCCCTTCGGAAAGAGACACATTGATCGATTTTCATAGGAATGTTCAAAGTGGGACTTAAGCTGAAAACTATATAATTATGCTTAAAAATATTATTTTAGCCGGTGTCGGCGGGCAGGGTATCCTGTCGATAGCCGCAGTTATTGGAGAAGCAGCCCTGAAAGAGGGTTGGTACATGAAACAATCGGAGGTGCATGGCATGAGCCAGCGCGGTGGCGATGTACAGTCACATTTACGCTTATCCGATAAACCGATTG
>CAYUAK010000184.1:0-2914 GCA_964442765.1 uncultured Tannerella sp.
GTCAGTAGTCGGTAGTTTGAAGTTTGAAGTTTCAGGTTTCAGGTTTGAAGTTTCCTTGACAGGATAAATGAAGTTTGAGGTTAGTGCGCCATTAATCATTTTTATCCTGACGCAGGAAGGAAACCACTAACCATTAACCACTAAAAAAAGCGTGTAAACCACCCAAAATATTGTTTACTCGCTTTTTTTATTGCGTGTAATAAGTATAATAGCAAGCAGACGACACTGATAAGACTGATGATCACTGATTTTTAAAAATCTGCGTTCATCTGTTCAATCTGCGTTATCTGCGTGCCAATTAATCGTAAATCTAAAATCGTAAATCTAAAATAATAATTGTTATGAAGTTCATTAAAATTATCGGTTCCATCGCGCTCACAGTAGCTGTTATGGCAACAAGCATGTCCTGCAAGGACGACAAACCGGAGGTTCAACCTGAACCAACTTTATCAGTAATCCCGTCGGATGCGGATATTGTATTTTCGGCGGATGGCGCCACCGCTACCGCCGACGGAAAAGACATCCCCAACTTGTATATCACGGTTGAAACCAACCAGAGTCCGTGGGATGTAAAGGTCAGCGCCAACCCATGGTTAACGGTAACCAAGTGGTCGGCGAATACTTTTCGTATGACCGCCAAAGCCAATACCGAATTCACTCCGCCGGCGCCGGTAGAAATAACCGTTACGGCAGGCGAAGCCAAGCCCGTCAAAATACGTGTACAGCAGTTGGGCGTCGCCCCTTCGTTGATTGTAACGCCTGAATACAGGGAGATCATCTTCTCGTTCGATGGCGAATTGGCAATAACGCCGGAAGGCAAACCTTTTATACCGCCTGTTTTTTTCGTCGCCACCAATCTGACCCAATGGGATGCCGTGTCGGATCAGTTATGGTTAAAGGTAACTAATGATAAGGATAATAACAGGTTCACATTGACCGTTGACAATACGGGCGCAAAACCGTTTACCGATGCGAATGTCGCTGTAACGGCAGGAAACGCGCCGTTGGTGAACATCACTGTAAAATTTCAGGAGCAAAAAAAGGCTGACTACTTTCCTGTTTTGGCATGGGGCAGTATACCGGAAGCATATCTTACCGCAGCGCGTTTTGCCGAACTGCGCGAAGCAGGCTTCACTCACAGTCTGGAACATATTAATCCTCCCAACATACCGTTATGCCTGAATCTCGCCCAGCAAGTCGGAGTCAAAGTGATTCTTAACCCGCACGGGGTTTTAGTTTCAGGGAATTTAGAATCATTTCTGAATGTGGTCAGAAACCACATGAACCACCCTGCAGTTGGTGGTTATTATATCTCTGATGAACCGTGGGGTAAGGAGTTTAACTTCGTGAAAGAAGCGGTACGAAGGGTACGTGAAATAGACCCTAATCCTGACAAGTGGGCTTATATCAACCTTCATCCAAATCAAATGGGCAATGATGTTTATGCACCGGCAACTAATTATCGGGGTCACGTTCAAATGTTCCTGCCCATCATGGATATTCTATCGTTCGACCATTATCCCATAACGGCTAACACAGCAGGAGTAAGATCATTAAGTTCCCGATGGTACGAAAATCTCGAAATAATTTCGGACGAAGCGCGAAAAGTCTATAAACCCTTTTCGGCGTTTGCATACGCCGGCGAAAGTAAAGAACATAATTATCCTGCCTCTACATTAGAAGACATCAGATTGCAGGTTTACAGCAATCTGGCTTATGGAGCGCAGAGCATCCAGTATTATGCTTACTGGGGTTGGTGGAATACCAGCAGTTCTTCACCCATTTTTAACGGGCAACGGACGCCTGTATATGACATCGTCAAGCAAGTAAATCAGGAAATAAAGGATTTATCGGGCGTATTCCTCAATGCAACGGTATTACAGGTGAGACATTATGTAATGAACAGTTTAGGTCTTACTACTCCTCCGACCGGTACCACATCGTTTTCTTTTGCCAATCGTCCGGCATCGGCGCAGTCAGCCATCACTTCTTTCAGCGCTACAGGCACATACGCCCTTGTTGTCTCTTTTCTGCAAAATGACAACAGAACATATATGGTGGTGATTAACCGCAATCTAATGGGCGGCGCCAACGCAACCATCAATATCGGTTGCGCACCGCATGTGCGGCGTATCAAAAAAGACGGTACGGAAGAAATGCCGCCCACCGGTAACCAGACGCTCGCTCCGTGCGATATGTGGATTTTCGGATGGAACAATTAATAATGGTTTACCCTAACGGGTATAAAAGTGGTTAATGGTTAATGATTAATCAAAAATAATAAATCAAAAATAGTATGAAGTTCTTTAAAATTATCGGTTCCATCGCGCTCACAGTATTCGCGCTTACCGGCTGCAAGGAAAAGGAAAATGATGTAAACATACAACCCGACAAGGGTTCATCGGACATCATCAGGTTTGAAACGATAAATGTGAAGGCTGCCACAACGGTAGAAAATACGCTGAAAGCCGACCCTGCGGGTTTTAAGGTTTATGGAACCGGCGGTAATTCACCAACTGGCTGGCTCGCAGGCATCGACGGTATGAACAATCACGTTTACGTCGGTGGTGAATGGGGGTGGAAGGGCGAACAGGTCTGGTGGTCCACCAATCCGGCGGGATATCCGATGAACTTTTACGCATGGTATCCCGCTGCTCATCCAAATCTAACGGTCGCTGCCGAAACCGTCGGCAATCTCGCTTTCAATTACGTCGTGCCGTCTCTATTGTCCGAACAAGTGGACATAGTTGCCGGCAGGACTTCTGCCGCTTCCCGACCGGATAACGGCAGACTGCCCATCACTTTCAATCACATTCTCTCAAAAGTACATTTTGCCGTCATCGTCGCTACCGGTTACACTGCCCACATACAGGCGCTCGGCGTGATAAATGTTGCCGGTTCTGGTAGATACAAC
>CAYUAK010000185.1:0-15431 GCA_964442765.1 uncultured Tannerella sp.
GGAGATTGTTTTGATGGGGGGCGGCGGTGGCGGTCGCATGGGTGGCGGCGGCGGCGGCGGCGGCGGCTTAGGTGGTCTTTTAGGTGGTGGTGGCGGCGGTGGCGGTCAAGTCATAATTAATAACGTGCAAGGCGGACAGCAACTTCAACAAGGAGGCGGTAACAGAGCCGGCGGCGGACAACAAGGCGGCGGCGGACAACAAGGCGGCGGCGTACAACAAGGCGGCGGCGGACAACAAGGCGGCGCCCAATATCAAGTTCAACAAGGTGCAAATGTCAGACAGCAAGATCAAGGTGGCGATAGACAGAGAGGCGACAGAGCCCAGCAAGATCAGGGCGACGTTAGACAAGGCGGCGACAGAGCCCAGCAAGGTCAGGGTGGCGACGTAAGAGGCCAACAACAGGTCAGTGATTTAAGAGCACAGCAACAAGATCAAGGCGGCGAGGCAAGAGCGCAGCAGGGACAGCGGGACAGAGCCCAGGGTGGTCAGGGCGGTGATGTAAGAGGCCAAGGACAACGTGGCGATAGAGGCCAGCAAGGTCAGGGAGGCGATTTTAGAGCACAAGGCGGTCAAGGTGGCAATGACTTCAGAACACGTATGCGAGATAGCTTAATGCGTGCGCGGGGAGGCGGAGCTTTCAACGAAGAAGCCATTGCCCGGATGCGCGATAGCATGATGCGTGCACGCGAAGGAGGCGGAGGCGGAGGCGAGCTCAGAGCACAAGCACCCCTGCCGGAAGAAGGCGGCGAAGTCAGGATGCGAAGGCGTATTGATGGCGATAGTATAGCTACTTTAAATGTTGCCGATGCAACAGCCGAAACACCTATCGACAGTATTTATATTTTCCGCACAGACTTCCCAACACCGGGCATTTCGCTGATAATCGGCGAGTATATCCAAAAAAATGTCGAAGTAGACCGTACAATTTATAGCTTATGGCATATAAAAGGGAATGATTTTTTTTCGTCCACTTTTGATTCGATAGCCGATACCATCCCTTTCTCAATAAGAATGAGAAGGCAATCATTTGAGAGCAGTTATTCGCTGAGCTACTCATTCCGACGTTTTTCTATAGTAGAAGTTCCTGTACAGTTTCGCAGTTATGCCAGGACTTGGACGCAAGCCCAAGAGATGGTTCAACCCGAGATGGTACTGTTCCCCGAAAAAGGGTGTACATTTGCTAACTTGGATGTTACCCGACAGATAGCCAACCAGAAAGCATGGGCTAAACAATCAGGCAGAGAATTAAGTACTTTAGATGCGGCGATAGGTGTTTTTAACCGGTTTGCTATGACATTCCAAAGTGCGGAAACAAGAGGCGCTCCGACCATGGAACGCGGCGCAATGGTGATGACGACCGTCCCCAACCCCTATTTTCTTTTTCCGCAATTATATAATTTCCGTTATAATATATTCTCTTCCGAATGGTCTATTGCCAACCGAATGATAGAGCTTTACCTGCAAGACAGAGGCGGCGATGATAACCGGATGCGGATGATGACAGGGATAAGTAACAACGAAAAGGCTAATCTATTAATCCAAAAATACTCGTTCAAAGAATTACTGAACGACCCCGATCAACGTACTATTTTAAACAACATCTTATTACTAAAAGCAAATATGCTGTTTGCTCCGGGAGAACTGAAAGTTGGATACATGGAGTTTCGGGATTCTATTCGCGCCTATCTCAATAACAATCGCTTTGCCAATCTCCGTTTTGAAGATTTTCTGACAACAATGAGCAATGTTGCCGATGCTGATTTACTTAAACCGATAAAGACATGGGATACACCTGCCAACCTCCCGGTTTATATCGTCAACCAGCCGCAGATAACTTATATCATCAACCGCGATGTGGAGGTATATGTCGTTAAACTGCAAATAACTAACGATTCCGAATACGATGGCATCATTAATGTCGATATCAGCTTCGGAGGCGGTGGAGGCGGTGGCTTTGGCGGTTTTGGCGGAGGCAATACCTCGTATGACCCGCGCGCAAGGCGGAAGATAGCATTGGCTGCTCGCGAAACAAAACAGCTTGTTTCCGTATGGGAAGAGGCGCCGCGCGCTATCAATATCAACACATTGATATCGGCTAACTTGCCAAGTTATATCAACATTCCTGCCAATAATATCGTCCGTGAACGAAACGTACCTATCGACAAAGAAGGCGACTTTATCCTGGCAAACGTCAATTATAATATACCGGGTGAGGTGATTGTTGATAATGAGGACGCCCATTTATTCGAAATAACAAAGCCGGATATTGTCGGTCTCTTACCGAAATGGTTGGACGATAGCGGCGATAATACCTTCCCCTATAAGGGCGTGACACGTATGCGCCCGCCCCTTGAATGGACATTGACAACCAACGATAAATATTTCGGAACGCATATTCGCTCTGCTTATGTGATTAAGAGCGGCGGTGGCAGTCAGGTAGCTACATGGAAAGTCCCCGTTCCCGAGAAAGGAACTTACGACTTGTATTATTATGTATATATGCCGGACGAACTCCGACAGCAGCAGGGCCAGCAAGGTGGCCGTGGAGGCCAACAGAGTAACCAAAACAACAACAGAGGGCCGATGGAATATCATTTCAAAGTGAACTATTCCGGCGGTATAGATGACGCATACATCAACCTGCGACGAGCAGGCGAAGGATGGGCCAGAGTAGGGACATTTCCCTTCAATAAAGATACCATCAAGGTCAGCCTGTCGAACGATGTCGCCAATATACGCATGGTCACAGCCGATGCTGTGAAGATTGTCAAACGGGAATCCGTACTCGACAGGGACCCGAATAGGCCTGGTATTGCAAGAGTTGAACGATAAAATAAATTCCATAATCCCGTTAGGGATTTATACACGGTAGAAAAATAAATAAAAAAATTGATATGATACACAAAAATTTAAAGAAGAATTTAAAACTAACATGGATGGTTGTTTTGCTTACGGGAGTGTCCTTTTTCTCGTTAGCGCAAAGAATATTAACCATCGAACAGGCAATGGATATTGCCGAAGACAATAATCCCGGTTTGAAAACGACCAAGTTGAATTATGAAAGGACTCTATATCGACTTGAAGAGACACGCGCACGTTTGAAACCACGGTTTTCGATGAACCTTGACCCTATCAGTTATTCACAAAACCGTAGTTTTGATAACTATAATTCGGATTATTACACCAGTAAAAAGTTGTCGACAGGCGGCAGATTTCAAACGGTATTACCCTTTTTGCCGACAGATGGCACATTGTCGCTTACCGACAGGTTTAGTTGGAATAGTGACGAGACACAGAAAAAAAGCGGAACAACCATTGCCGAAAGATTCCAGAATAACCTTCAGCTTCAATACAATCAACCGATTTTTACCTATAACACGCTAAAAATGAATATTCAGGAGCTTGAGTATGACCGCGAAAATGCAGAAATCAATTATGCTTTGCAACGTTTACGAACGGAGCAAAGTATTACACAACAGTTCTATAGAGTTTACACAGCAAAAAATAATCTTTCAATCGGCAAGGAAGAACTGGATAATGCACAGAGAAACTATGAAATCACAAAAAGCAAAGCAGAATCGGCATTGTCGGCAAAAGATGAACTCTGGCAGGCAGAATTGAACTTAGCCAATGCACAATCATCTGTACAAAACAGAGAGGCTTCTTTGGAAAATGCGAAAGATGCCCTGAAACAGACTTTGGGAATGCCTTTGAGTGAAGACATCGACATTTCGGTTGAAATTGTAGCAACACCCATGGTCGTTAACCTTGAAAAAGCCATACAATGTGGGTTGGCTTCACGAATGGAACTACGCCAACGCGAAATAAGCATGACATTGGCAGACAATCAGTTGATAAAAGACAGCGACCAAGACAAATTCAAGGGAAACATCTCACTTGCAATGGGTATAGCCGGTGACGACCCGCGATTTGTAGATATTTACAGTACGCCGACCTCAAGTCCAAGCGTATCCGTTAGTTTAGAGGTTCCCATCTTCGACTGGGGACGGAGAAAAGCGCGTATTAACGCTTCAAAGGTAGCGCAAACCATAGCCCGGTTAAATTATGAAAACGAAAAAGTAACTATCGAATCGGATATTCGCTCAACGTTACGTAACTTGGACAACTATCGCTTCCAAATCAGTATAGCGGAAAAGCAAGTAGAAAATGCAGAACGAACATACAAACTGAATGAGGTAAAGTATCGCGAAGGCGATGTAACCAGTTTTCAAATGAGTCAGTTTCAAACACAACTCTCAAACACAAAATCCAGTATTGTGAGCGCTAAGATCAATTACAAGCAGGAATTGTTGAATCTGAAGATTGCGACACTCTATGATTTTGAGAACGATAAACCAATTGTTCCGATAAAAGAATTACAAAATATTTCAATAAAATAAAAATCCTCTGAAAATTAATAACTATTAAATAAATAAATGTTATGCTTAACATTCGCTATTCAATCATTAAAGACGGTTTAAAACTAATTAAAAAACCGGTGTTAGCGCTTTGCGCAATATGTTTTGTCTATCTGACAGCCTGTACCACTCCGCCCCAATCCTCGCAGAGTGATATCGAAACGCCCGTGTCGATACGGGAATTGAAACCAACCAGTACCATAAGTAAGCTTTATTCTACATCCGGTACAGCTATTTCTACTTTAAGTATTGACCTGAATTCCGAAATGAGCGGAAGATACCATCTTCAGACGAATCCCCGCACAGGAAAAGCCTTCAAATTAGGTGATGCAGTAAAGAAAGGAGAAGTTATTATACGCCTTGAAGACCAGGAGTTTGAGAACAATATCCAAATTAAATCCAGAGAACTGACGCTTGATATAGCTGAGAATGAGCAAAAGAAGCAAAAAGAAATATTTGATTTGGGAGGCGCAACCGAAACGCAATTAAGAAATACGGAAGTGCAGATCACCAATGCTACCTACTCGCTGGCTAATGCAAGACTTAGCCTTGAAAAAATGAACGTGAAAGCGCCATTCGACGGGACTATTGTTGCATTACCGTATTACTCACCTGAAACAAAAGTTGGGAATAACCAGCCGATGGTTAGCATCATGAACTATTCGACTTTGCTGGTGGAGGTCAACCTTCCGGAAAGCACTATCGGAGCTATTCTTGTTAGTCAACCGGTGCATATTACGCATTCTATCAGCTTGCCTTTCGATACCTTGAGGGGTGTCGTCAGCGAACTGTCGCCTGCTATCAGTTCCGAAACGCGTACCTACAAAGGAAAGATAACGATTGATAACTCTTCTTTAAAATTACGTCCCGGACAGTTTGTAAAAGCAGATGTCGTATTAAACCGGTCTGTCAACGCGATTGTCATTCCTAAGAGTATCGTTCAAGTACAACGGAACAGGAAATTTGTATATGTCGTAGAACGGAATCTCGCAGTTACCCGTACGGTAACAACAGGCATAGAAGACGAAGATAATGTAGAGATAGTCGACGGGTTGTGGGAAAATGACAACCTCATCGTCCGTGGCTTTGAAACACTACGCGAAAACAGCCGAGTGAGAGTTCTCAGATAGTTTATTACATATTACGAATTACGAAACGAAGTTCTTTTTACGAAGTGAAAAAATTACGAGAATTAGTGGAAAGTGGACAGAAAAAATGAAAACTGAATACATCCCCCTGCCCCCTTCAAAGGGGGAATGAAAACTACAAAATATGAAAAAAATAATCAACTTTGCGATAAAAAGCCCCGTAACTATCAGTATGGTCGTAATGGCTGTACTGTTGTTAGGCTATATTTCGTATGAACGTTTGAACGTGGACTTGTTGCCCAATATCAATGCTCCCCGTCTGTTTGTGGAGATAACGATTGGCGAGCGTCCACCTGAAGAGATAGAAAAAACGTTCATCATCAACATGGAATCCATGGCTATTCGACAAAAGGATGTGACGCAGGTGTCGTCGGTTATCAAAGCCGGTACTGCTCGCCTAACTGTTGAATATATCCAGAATAAAAACATGGATGAGGCTTTTCTTGACCTGCAACGAGCGATGGCTTCGTTTGCTTCCAACAGGGATATTACCTCGCTTAATATAACCCAGCACGACCCGAATACTGCGCCTGTCATGCTTATTACTATGTCGCACCGAAATATTTCAGACATGGCCGAGCTACGCAAGATAGCGGAGAGTTATATCCGAAACGAGTTAGTGCGCTTAGAAGGGGTGGCTGAGGTCGAGCTATCAGGACAGGAAAAGTCTATCTTGACCGTCAAAACCGACCCGTTTAAACTCAAAGCATTTGGCTTGACGATGCAGGAGATTTCACAGCGCATCGAATCGAACAACCAAAGTATATCCGGTGGGCGCGTAAGCGAGCAGGGTATGCAATATCTCGTTAAAAGCACGACACAGTTTACTAACGAAGCTGACTTTGAAAACCTGATTGTCGCTTACCGCGCAACCGAAGGCGCCAGCTCAGGACTTACGACGGCACAAAGAAACCTCAACCGAGCGCCGGTCTATCTGCGCGAAGTGGCTAATATACAGTTTGAAAACGACCGCCCCGATAATATCGTCCGACTGAACGGCGAAAGATGCATCGGACTGGCCGTTTACAAGGAGATGCAACACAATACAGTTCGGGTCGTTGAGAGGCTTAAAAAACAGATAGTTAGCATAGAACATTCGTTGCCAGGGTACAGTTTTCGTATCATCACCAACCAGGGAACATTTATTAACGACGCTATCGGCGAAGTCAAAAACAGCGCTTTGTTAGGATTGGCGCTCGCAGTTATTATCTTGTTTCTTTTCTTGCGTCGCATTGGAACGACGCTTATTGTCAGTGTATCCATCCCTATTTCGTTAGTAGCGACATTCAACTTGATGTACTTCAACGACTTGACGCTTAACATAATGACATTAAGCGGCTTGGCGCTGGGGGGCGGAATACTGATTGATAACGCCATTGTGGTGATAGAAAGTATCTTTCGTAACCAGGAACGCGGTCTAAGCCGGTTGGAAGCGATTGTGACAGGCACATCCGAAGTGGCGGGAGCTGTTACCGCCTCGACGCTGACTACCATCGTCGTCTTTTTACCCATCGTCTATCTGCATGGCGCTTCGGGCGAACTGTTTAAAGAGATGGCATGGACGGTAACATTTGCACTTGTTTCATCACTGCTTGTGGCTTTGTTAGTGATACCAATGCTATACGATAAGCTGTCGGGACGTAAAAATGTTAAGACCTTAACAAAGTCCGTACAGTTAAAATGGTACAGCCGGCTGCTTGCTACCTTCCTGAGGCTGCGCTGGTTAGTTATTGGCGTTTCGGCTGCATTGCTTGCTGGCACTATCTTTTTACTTCCTTTGGTAGGAACGGAGTTTTTGCCACGCGCCGAAGGTCAAACCTTCACCGTATCTGTGAAGCTGCCCGAAGGAACACGCTTAGAACGTACCGATGCAGTAGTACAAAACTTAGACTTTTTAGTTCGCGCCATTAGCGGCGACAGCCTATGCACCGTTTATTGCCATGTAGGCAAAGGAACATCCGAAAGCCAGGTGTTTGAAGGCGAACATACCGCTACCATGAAAATCATCCTGTCGAAATCGGCGCCACTGTCACCCAATTTAGTTATGGAACGTTTTATCGAAGCGACACACGAGATTGAAGGCCTCGAACTGACGTTCAAACAGGAACAAAACTCCATTGGCTCGTTACTCGGAACGGAAGACGCACCGATTATCGTTGAGGTGAAAGGCGAAGACTTAACCGAAATAGGATTGCTAACCGACGAGGTCATAGCAAGAATGTCAAATATAGAAGGCGTCTTTAATATCAAATCATCCATGGCCGACGGCGCGCCGGAATTGATCATTGCCATCGACCGCATCATTGCAGGGATGAACAACCTGTCGGCGCAGACAGTTATTACGCAACTGAAGCAATCATTACAGGGACAAAGCGTCGGGAGAATGGATTTCAAAGGCGAAATGCGCGATATCTTGATTAGAATACCGGACATCTCACTGAAAGATGTACAAGATATAGTTATCCGAAGCGGTAACCAGGAGTTCCTTTTACGCGAGTTCGCGAAAATTGAGAAAACACGAGCGCCAAAAGAAATATTCCGCCGTAACCAAAGCCGTATCAACCGGATATTAGCCGACAAGGATGTCGATAAATCGCTTGATAAGGTAGCACAACAGATACGGCAGGCGACAAGCGACATCAGTCTGCCGCTTAATTATTCAATTACTGTGACAGGCGAAGAGGAGAAACGGCAGGAATCGCTTAACAGCCTGTTATTTGCGTTGATACTGTCGATAATTTTGGTTTATATGGTGTTAGCTTCGCAATTTGAATCGTTACTGCACCCGTTTACTATCCTGCTGACTATACCGCTTGCGCTTGTTGGCTCTATCTTGATATTTCTAATTACGGGCTTTACTATCAATATCATGGGTATTATCGGTATCATTGTATTGACCGGTATAGCGATAAACAACTCAATCATATTAGTTGTGCGTATTAATCAGTTGAAAGAGAGCTTGGGATTGGTTGATGCCATTATTCAGGCAGGGCAACAGCGTATCCGTCCTATCATCATGACTAGTTTGACCACCATCTTAGTGATGTTGCCTATGTCGTTCAATATCGGCGAAGGCGCCGCTTTGCGCTCGTCGCTGGCTATTGCTATCATCGGCGGATTAGTCACTTCTACCCTGATGAGTTTGGTCGTTATTCCGTGCGTATACTATGTATTTGAAAAAATGAAACTTAAACTGAAATAGCCCTTCTCCCCCTTTGAAGGGGGCAGGGGGATGTAAAAGTTTTTGACAATAAATAAAAGAATGAACAAAGAATGAAATTTCTGTTAAATAGAAGAGTAGGAATCTGTATGCTGTTTATTGCCTGTACTCTGCTTGGGTATGTGTCTTATAAACAATTGCATATCGAGTTGATTCCTAATCCAGAGCTGTCGCAATTGACCGTATCAGTCAGTTACCAGCAGGATATGGATCCTATGTATGTAGAATCGGAGGTGGTTGTTCCCATCGAAGGCGCTATCAGTTCCATAGGCGGTGTCGACCGGATTACGTCGTCAGTAGGGACGCGTAGTTCGTCCATACGGGTTGAATTTAAAAATAACGTAAACTTCAAGACCACGACCTTGAAGCTGGAAGAGAAGATGAAAGAGGTTTCGTCAACACTTCCTGCCGGTTTTACCGTGCGCGTGCAGCAAAACTCTGTCACTTCCATGCGCAACACCAACTATTTCATGCAATTGCAAGTGCGGGGAGAAGGCGGCGCTGACCGGGTTCGCAAGATCGTTGACGAAAGGATTACAACCGAATTGGAAAATATTGACGGCGTAGCCGCTGTAAACGTTTTTGGCGGACGGGAGAAAGCCATCGAAGTGCGGTTAGATATGGAGGCATGCAAAGCCTTGAACCTTACACCATCGTCTATTTCAAGACTGTTAAGCGGCCAAGCACAGGATAAAGTGTTCGTTGGCAACGTAAAAGAACCGGATAAACAGTATTTTGTTCACGTCAGTTCAACGTATAACCGCATTTCGGACATCGAAAACTTAGTCGTAGCGCCCGGCCCCATCTTGCTGAAGGACGTTTCAGAGATATTTTTTGACTTGAAAGAGGAAACATCCTACAGTAGGGTCAACGGACGGGAAGCCGTGACGGTTTCGTTAGTTAGCGACGCACAAGCTAACTTGATAGATTTAGCTAAACGAACCATCAATGTGGTACGCTCGATGAACGAACGACTGCAAAGTCTTGAAATAGAAATCGTAAAAGAATCCAGCCAGGCGGATGATATAGAAAAGAATATCAACGACCTGATATGGCTTGCACTGATTGGCGGTATCCTGGCTATTTTCGTCCTATGGTTTTTCCTTAAAAATTTGCGGCTAGTCTTTTTCATTGCCTTAGCCATTCCGATATCGATTTATACAGCGTTTAACTTCTTTTATTCAGCAGGTATCACCATCAACTTTATGACCCTGCTCGGTATAACGCTTGCGGTGGGGATGCTGTTAGACAACAGCATCGTCGTACTCGAAAATATTTACCGATTAGCTGTTTCTGGATTACCGGCCGAACGTGCGGTGACACAGGGTACAGTCGAAGTGTGGCGCTCGGTCGTTGCCGCAACGCTTACCACCGTCGTCATTTTTGTACCTTTTATCTTTACCGAAGATGCCAACATCAAATTAATTGGCGATAACATAGGTATTTCCATTATTTCTACGCTTATTGTCTCATTGGCGGTTGCCTTGCTGTTTATCCCCATGGCGACCTACTGGATATTGTCCCGTAAGAATAGCCGCAGCGGATTCTATGAAAAGGTAACGCTTGCCCAACGACCCATACAGATTTATTTAGTCGTTCTCAAGTGGTGTATGCGCAATCCCGGAGCTACGATTTTCGGTTCCATTTTCCTCCTTTTTGCTACACTTATCTACTCTCTTTCTACATCTGTTACGCAACGCAGAGAGGTCGATGCCGACAGGTTTAACATCAATGTGACCATGCGAACAGGCAGTACCCTCGAAACGACCGACAACTTTGTGCGGCTCATCGAAGAAAGTCTGACAAAAGATGTGATACCCGAATTACAGGACGTCGTTGTTCGTGTCAATCAGGAAGATGCCCGCTTGACAGTTGTCTTGCAGAAAGACTTTAAAAAGAAAAGCCGTCGAGGTATTGCTGAAATTCAGGAAGATGTAAGGACGAAGCTTCCGCGTGTGGACCTTGCACAAATAAACATGTCGAGCGCCATGGGCGGCGGCCAATCCAGCGGTGGCGACATCGTGAACCGGCTGTCCTCTTTAATGAGTGTTATGGGCATCGGACAAAGCCAGGAAACGATACTCGTCAAAGGCTCGGACTACGATCTCATGACGATTGTCGGCGACGAAATCCGTTATTTTTTGGAACAGCAGGAATACATTCGCCGCTCCAATGTGTCCTATCCGAGCCGGCAACCGGAAGTACGCCTCAACTTAGACCAGATTCTTCTATCATCCTACGATATTCCCCGTAATAATATCTCTACCGGACTGACCGGACTTGGCCGGGAATTACAGACGAACACACAGTTTAAATTAGGTGATGTGAATTACGAAATCGTCATACGCGAAAAAAGAACAGAAGAACAGGAAGAACTGCAAAGAACCCGACAGGTATCCTTCGACCAGCTTCAGAATGCGCTGATTGAGAGTTCAAGCGGCGGCTTACATGCGGTGAAGGACATTGCTGCTATAAACAGATCGTGGGGACGCTCGCAAATAAGCCGGGTGAACCAGGATAAACAGTTAAGGGTCACATATCAGTTTACAGCCGAAATCGAAAGTACCAAATCGCTGTTAGACGGTTATCGGGCGGAAATAGACGAATATATTAACAATTATAATATGCCAGCGCGCATAGCTATTGATGTCATCCATGAAGAAGATTCGCTTGCCGATTTCAAGTTTCTCCTGTTAGCAGCTTTTATTCTGATATACATCATCCTGGCGTGTGTTTTCGAATCGGTCACCGCGCCGTTTGTCATGCTGTTTTCTATCCCGCTGGCAGCCATCGGTTCGATAACGGCTTTACTAATGACCGGACAAAGCCTCTTGAACCCCATTACCATCATGGGGCTTCTAATCTTGCTGGCTGTCGTAGTCAAAAACGGCATTATCCTGATAGATTACTCCAATATCTTGCGTAGCCGCGGCTACCGTCGCGAAAGGGCTTTGATGATGGCGGGACTGTCGCGAACACGTCCTATCCTGATAACCGCTGTTTCAACCATCGTTGCTATGTTCCCGTTAGCCATGGGCGACAGTGGAACCTATTCCGGCAGAATAGGCTCGCCATTTGCTATCACCGTCATCGGTGGACTTGCCTTTTCTACCCTGCTGACGTTAGTTATCATCCCTACCGTCGCGATGGCATTGGAAAATGCTATAGCATGGTATAGAGGGTTGTCGCTTAAAACGAAGCTGTTACATCTCGGTCTCTTTCTACTCGGCGTTACTATGATATATCTGTACGAAAGCGATATGTTATGGCAAATCATTTATATGCTTGCGCTGATAATCCTCGTACCGGGGTCTACTTACTTCATGCAGACGAGTTTGCGTCGCGCCAAAGCGGATGTGATTGATAAAAACAAGGAAATCAATATTGTCGTCCGCAATTTAGTGAAGATTTACGACCGCGAAGGACAGTTCATGCGACAGTGGAAAAGCGGTATCGAACTGCAGAAATCGCTGGGAATAGATGTTCAGTATCATTCTTTGAAAGACTTCCTGAACCTGAGCTGGCAATTTGTCGTGTGGGGGTTCGGTATCTATTTTACTTTCTTCTTTCTAAACAATAAGACGTGGATATTCTTTTTATCCATCGCCATGTATGTCTTCACGATGTTCCTGTGGCGTAAAATACGGGAGTATCTGTTCTATCGTTTCCCTGGCAGTAAGATTTTAAAATACCTCAATCGCTTAATTTTCTGGAGTATGCCTCCGGCGCTTCTTTATATTTTTTACGTCAAATTAGCGAATCCTGCTTTCATTATCGTTATCGCCTCCTTATGGGCAATCGGATTAATCATCTATCTGTCCTCGAAATATGTCTATGAGCGAAACATCAATACTGAAAGACTTACCGGTCGTTTTGCCGGCTTGCGCCGCTTCTATTTCCGGTTTGTGAAGAGCGTTCCGATCATCGGCAAACGCCGTCGTCCTTTCAAAGCGTTGAAAGGCGTCTCCTTTGACATCAAAACGGGTATGTTCGGTTTGCTTGGGCCTAACGGCGCCGGCAAATCTACCTTCATGCGTATCATCGTCGGTATATTAGAGCAAAGTTATGGCACGATATGGATCAACGGGATGGATACACTCGAATACCGCGAAGAGTTACAAGGTCTTATCGGCTTCCTGCCGCAAGAGTTCGGTATGTACGAAAACATGACCGCCGGCGAGTTTCTCGACTATCAGGGTATCCTGAAGGGATTGAAAGACAAGAAACTGCGTGAGGAGCGCATCGAATATGTACTGAAGTCGGTTTCTATGCTTGACCGCAAAGACCACAAGATAGGCTCCTTCTCCGGAGGTATGAAGCAGCGCGTAGGTATAGCTTTGATATTGCTGCACTTGCCTCGTATCTTAGTAGTAGACGAGCCGACTGCCGGTCTTGACCCCCGCGAGCGCATCCGCTTCCGCAACTTGTTAGTAGAGCTAAGCAAAGAGCGTATCGTTATCTTCTCCACCCACATCATCGAAGATATTTCGAGTTCCTGTAACCAGGTCGTTGTCATCAACAAGGGTGAGATGAAGTATTTCGGTGAGCCAACCGAAATGGTCGGCATGGCCGAAGGCAAAGTATGGCAGTTCCTGATAGACAAGGACGAGTTCGAAGCCAAGTTAGATAAAGCGCTTGTCGTCCACAACATCCAGGACGGCGACATGATCCAGGTACGCTACCTCTCCCTGACCAAGCCCCACCCCGAAGCCGTTCAGATGGAAGCCAACCTCGAAGACGCTTACCTCTGCCTGCTCAAAAATCTTTAGAGTTTAGAGATGCGTAATTCGTAATTCGTAATTGATAATTGATATGAAACAATATTTAACAATAAGCTATAAATTAATACGATATAACCTAAAGGTTATATTTGCAGGCAAGTTCTTTTGGTTCCTGTTGGCCTCTTTTGCCTTTTTTGGCTATTTCATGTACGATGCTGTATGGAACAGGCAGGAAATCAATGAAGCCGCTGTTTTCACCATGTTGTTTTTCCCCTGTCTGCTGCTGATATTCTATCCGGTAGTTTTCGGTATTCAGAACGATGAGGACAACCGAATCCTTGAGATCATTTTTGGTATCCCCAATTACCGCTACAAGGTATGGGGATTACGAATGTTGATGGTATATGTAGCAAATTTCTTTATAATCGTCTTGTTTGCTTATGCCGCCCGCATCCTACTTTATCCCGTCAATATATGGGAGATGGCTGTCCAATTAGTCTTTCCGATGTTATTCTTCGGCAATTTAGCCTTTATGTTTTCTACTATCACCCGTAGCGGTAATGGCACGGCGGTGCTGATGATCATCATCGGCCTGTTATTTTGGATCATAATAAGTTCCAATGACGGCGGCGCCTCAAGCGGGCCTGGAGGCGGCGGAGGAGGTGGTTCAACCCCCTCGTCCAGCATGAGCAATTCGTTCTACAACGTCTTCATCAACCCCTTCGCCACTCCATCAAACATCCACCCGATGATATGGCAAGACACCCTCCTCAAAAGCCGCATTTTCCTCACCTTAGGCGGCATCGTCTTCCTGATGATGGGCCTACTCAACCTCCAGAAACGCGAAAAGTTCATGTAACCCATTTCCCCCCTCTATCTCCCCCCCAATTCCCCCTTTGAAGGGGGCCAGGGGGATGTATTCGGGATGGGGTCGACGGAATAAAACCCAAAATCCTTTAAACATAAGCACACGGGTTCGGAGGCCAGCGCAAGCATAATAAAAAACCCGCGCGTGCATGCTGGGGTACAGTTATTTGATGATGCTTACCTTGACGGGGGTGGCGTAGTCTTTCCAGATAGCTTCGGCTTTGTCGGGGGTTATATCTCCGTCAAAGACGTACATACGGTAGCGAAAATCGTAACGCTTGCCGGGTTCGAGTATCCAGTCTTCGTTTTTGGTGGGGGCAAAGTTGATGAAAGCATCACCGCGACCGCCGTTCTGTGTCTCGTCCCAGATACGTAAGGGCTCCGGAAAGTTGTGATTTTGGGGCGAAGCTAAGAACAGGATACCCGACTTTCCTTTCGGGCTCACTCCGGTCACAAAGATCCAGCGGGCATTCGTTCCGTCGATATCCTGCCTCGATTTACCTTCGGATGTCATCATCGTGCAATTCTCCTTTGTCCAGTCGGGTGTAGCACGCCAACCGAAGCCGGCATAACGGTATTCTTTTAAAATAACCGGCAATGCTGTGCAGGGAAAAAGACTGAAATCCATGTCCCACAGGAAGGCGCCTTCTTCAATATTCCAAGCGCGGATGTCCTGCAACTCGTCCATGATAATCTTTTCGTGCTTGGGTGTAAAACGCATGATACCCCAAGTATTATTGGTCACCTGTTCTCGTTGAGGCTGGTAAATGATATGACGATGCCGGACTAAGATACCGGCAAAAAGATTACCGGTAGCCGTATGATAGAGCGAATCGAAACGGACGGTTCCTTTCTTATCGCCAATATTCCAAAGGTCATATTCCTGTCCATCGTATTCTACTAATGTCCAGGGATTCCATATACCATAGTGATGCCAATGGTCAGTTGGGTTGATGTTGGTAAGCACATTGCCGGCTGGCGACCAGGCCGGATGGATAAAGCCGTTACGCCGGAACACCGGATCAACGCCGCCGGGCAATGGGGGAGGAACAGTAT
>CAYUAK010000186.1:0-5491 GCA_964442765.1 uncultured Tannerella sp.
GTCGGGGGTTGGGGGTGGGGGACGGAAAAACTGACCCCTGACTACTGATCCCTGACCCCTACCTGTCACCTGCCGGCTTTTTCTGGATAAACTGTTGTGGTATAAGGGTGTATCAGGGAGCTATAGGAAAAAACGCTTTTACACCGCAGCACTTTTAGCGAAGGCATCGGGGCTAGCTCAACCACTTTCAGCGAAGGATGCGTCCGTATATCTATCTCCGTTATCGGATTGTTCATACATTTGAGGCGTATCAACGAAGGTATCTCATTGACATTGATACTTGACATCCGGTTACCGTAGCAGTAGTAGTTTTCAAGCGCTTTGTTTTTGGTTAAATCCACGTATGTTAGAAAGTTATTTCCGCAATCAAGCGTTACTAATGCAAGGTTTTCCGAAACATCTAAGTTTGACAACTGGTTGCTGCTGCAATTTAAATCCTTTAACGCCTTGTTACGGGCTACCTGTACATTGACTAACAAGTTGCCCCCGCAATCTAATTTCACTAACCGGTTCAGATGGCCTACCGAGACTTCCTTCAGCTTATTAAAATTGCAGATAAGCGTGTCGAGCAGTTGGTTTTTGGACAGGTCGAGCGTTTCTAAATGGTTGTATCCACATTCGAGCGTAGTCAGTCTGGGGTTATTACTGACATCTAAGCGGATAAGGCGAATTATATTACAACGCAAGTCGGTGAGTTGCTGGTTATTACTTACATCAATCACTACCAAGTTGTTCCACGAACATTGCAGGGAGGCGAGCGCCTGATTTTCTCTTATTTCAAGCTGGTTGAGCTTATTGAAGCTGCAATCGAGCTTTCTAAGCGAAGGGTTATAACTCAGGTTTAGCTCCGTCAGTTTATTATTCGTGCATATCAGCGTTTCCAAGTTAGAAAAGAATTCTATCCCTTGCAATGTCTCTATCTCTCTATCCGAACAGTCGATGGACTTAACCGCTCTGGCTTCAGCGCCTGAAATATTACCGTCGCTATTGATGTCGAAATGGGATACCAAACAGGCACGAAAAGCCGAATCGGGTATATGGATATTTCCTGAGAAAGCACGATATTCTTCCAATTTCTTTTCTTTTTCTAACTGTCTGATTTTTATATAGTTACGGTTGGCTTCTGCTTGTCGTAACACCTCTGCTTTTCGTCTTTCGGATTCGGCTATCTCATCGCTTGTATAAACGCGCCTCGGCGGTGTGGTACGTGCGGTGTTATTGGCACGTTCGGTGCGCCTGTTTGGCTCTGTTATAAGTTGAATATCATGAAATTGCAGCGATTTTTCTGCTCTTTCAAATGATGCCATAGCTTCTGCTATGCCGTCTTCGTCTAAGGCATAAAGCGTAGTTATTTCTTTGGAATAACTGATCTTTTGTATTTCATTGTCTTTGGCGATGTAAACGGAAGTCAGGGTTGGAATGGCGTTGCAATACAACATTTTCAAGTTTGCATTTTGGCTGACGTTGAGGGTTGTCAAAAGATTTATACTGCACTCTAATTCACTCAATAGCTGGTTATTGCTTGTATCGAGCGTATCTATCCGGTTGTTGCCGCAATCCAATTCGTTCAGCTCTGTGTTAGTGCTTAGGTCTATTTTAGTCATGCGGTTGTTGGAGGCGTTTAGTTTCCATAAAACCAAGTTATTTCGGATGTCTAAAGATGTCAGTTGGTTACTCGAACAATCTAAGAAACGCAGGATAGTGCAAGCGCTTATTTTCAAGGCTGTTATCTCATTTCGGTTGCAGTTGAGATAAGTCAACATGCCGCTACGGTTTAAATCCACCGAATCTATCCGGTTGTTGTTACAAATTACTTCCTCTAAAAATGGGTGATGGCTTATGTCTAACGATGTCAATGCGTTATAGGAGCAATTCAGGTCTATCAGTTGGGTGTTACGGCTTAAATCCAACGTGTCGATGGCGTTGTTGCTGCAGTTTAACTTTTTTAGAGAGAGGTTGCGGCTCAGGTCTAATTTTTTTAGTATTCCTTTCTCAAAAAGGTTTTGGGGGGTAAGTGTTAGTTCTTCAAGGTTTGTAAAGTGTTCTATACCTTCGAGTGTTGTTATGCCGGTTGATGACAGTTTTATAATAGTTATAACGTTTGCTTCGGCTTGCGAAATCTCACCGTCGTTGTTGGTGTCGAAGTGGATGATTAAGTATTCCTTGAAAAGGGTATCGGGGATGTTGATGTGCTGAGCGGCAATATTTAGCGAAAATGCAGTAAGCAAGACTGTTAAAAATTTTTTGCACACGGAAGACACAGATTGATCGGAAATAAACGGATTTTTTTTATTAGACTCGCGCGGATTTCTACATCCCCCTGCCCCCTTCAAAGGGGGAATCGTTCTATTAATCATATCCCCTTGCCTCCTTGATAAATACTACAAAAATCTGTCATTGATTTAAAACTATGCTTGTTGCAATAGTTGTCAATGCCTTCGATGACTTTAATTGATATGGTTGGGTCAATGAAATTATAGGTTCCTATCTGAATGGCGGTAGCGCCGGCAAGCAAAAATTCGATAGCGTCCTGCCATGTTGAGATACCGCCGATACCTATTACAGGGATTTTTACGGCTTGTGCTGTTTGCCATACCATACGCAGAGCAACCGGTTTGATGCAGGGGCCGGAAAGGCCGCCGGTGATGGTCGATAAGATGGGTTTACGTGTCTCAATATCAATAGCCATTCCAGAAAGCGTGTTGATAAGCGATACGGCATCAGCGCCTTCGGCTTCAGCGGCGCGGGCTATCTCGGTTATATCTGTCACATTGGGAGACAGTTTGACTATCAGCATTTTTGGATAGACATTTCGGACAGCGCGAACTACTTTTGCTGCCGACGAAGCATAAATGCCAAAAGACATGCCGCCCTGTTTAACGTTAGGACATGAGATATTCAGCTCAATAGCAGGGATATTTTCGAGCGGCGCCAGCCTTTCAGCAGATGTTATATAGGTTTCTATCGAGGAGCCGCTCACGTTCACTATCATATTTGTATCTATTGAGCGAATGGTCGGATAGATAGATTGAATAAAGTAATCTACCCCTTTGTTCTGCAATCCGACAGCATTCAACATACCAGAAGGAGTCTCTGCCATCCGGGGGTAAGGATTGCCTTCGCGAGGTTCGGTTGTTGTACCTTTGACGATGATACCTCCAATTTTTGAGATATCTATAAAATCCGAATACTCCACTCCGTAGCCAAAAGTACCCGATGCTGTCATCACCGGGTTTTTCATCGTCATCGCTCCAATTTTAACCGTCAAATCTGCCATTTCAGTTGATTGATATTAAACACAGGCCCGTCTGTACAAACGCACACATTACCCGTTGTCGTTTTTTCTACACAACACAGGCAGGCGCCTATGCCACATGCCATTACATTTTCTAATGATACCTCGCAATCGATACTTTGTAACCTGGCATATTTCGCTACTGCTACCATCATGGGTTGAGGGCCGCATGTATATATTTTGTCCCATTTTTTCGATTGCAGTATCGAATGTTGAGTTAGAAAACCTTTCTCACCCGCAGAGCCATCTTCGGTTGTCAGATAAACCGTTCCCATTTTTTCAAAGCTATCTAACTGCATCAAATCGTTTTTCGACCGGGCGCCAAGCAGAAACTCCGGTCGTAAACCGATGCTATTCAATACCTCGCCCAGGAAAAGCAATGGCGCCGTTCCGACACCGCCGCCTACTAATAACAGTTGAGCTGTCGATGATTGTGGAAAAGAGAACCCGTTTCCTAAAGGCAAGATAACGTTCAAGCGTTCGCCCGGTTCGTACTCCGACAATCGCCGCGTACCCTCCCCTTTGATTTGAACTAACAGCCACAACTCATTCGTTTTTTTATCTACATAATTGATAGATATCGGACGTCGTAAAAATGTCTTTGGAGAACCATCCACACGAACCTGAACAAACTGACCCGGCACTATCTCCGGCAAAGTCTTTTCGGATGTCAATTTCAACAAACAATAATTCGGATGAAGGCGCCGGTTCGCCACCACGTCCAAATCCAACAAAAATCTCTTCATAATCTTCATCAATAAAGTATGTTGTTTTTAAACGTATTTTTGGTCGTTATAATAATTGCCTGCTTTCTGCGCTTTTTGCAGACATTCTTTGGCATTGTCCATGAATCCTATGGCTTCGCCATAGTACTTTTGCTTTATTTCTTCCTGTTCATTCTTCGACATGCGGATTTCGATTGATGATAAAAAACGGCGCAAAATTAATCAGAATTTTTCATTCCCCCAAAAAGTTGCATTTACTAATTGAACTTACCGTTTTTTTTTTACTTTTTTTTAGGTTTTTTCTAACTCCCTCGTTCTTTATTCACATCAACAATTTTGAGGGAAGGATTTTTTCATTAACGGTTGATGACTTGTGTATTTTCATTTTTCGCCGTACCTTAGCGGCTTCAAAAGCGTTAAAATGAACGCTGATGAGCCACTAATTAGCATATAAAGAAGACAGTAGGATGGCAACAGTAGTGATTATGCCCAAACAGGGACAGTCGGTTGAGAGTTGTATATTGACCGAAATGAAAAAGAAAAAAGGAGAGGTCGTTTCCGTGGGAGATGTATTATTTGCCTACGAAACTGACAAGGCTTCGTTTGAGGAAGTGGCGCAGGTGGCCGGCACCATACTTGACGTATTCTTCTCGGAAGGGGATGAGATACCGGTATTAACGAATGTGTTGATAATCGGCGCTCCGGGTGAATCGCTTGAAGGGTTGCTCCCTTTAATAGCATCAACAGCGAGTGAAAGCGAGCCGGCGAAGTTAGTCCAAACTGAACGCAAGGAATCGCTGCCTGCAACCAATAGCATTGCCACAACTGTAAAGACAGACAGCGCTTCGCCGGTATCGCCCCGTGCGCGCGCCTTGGCGCATAAACATGCGATTCGGGCCGAAAGGCTCACAGGAACCGGCCCTCAGGGACGGGTCATTGAACGCGATGTGCAAGCAGTTATTGATACACAACCGAAAACTACCCCGCTGGCTAAAGCGCTTTTATCCGAAAAAGAATCTTCACTTCCCAAAAAGGGAAGCGGTTTGGCAGGGACGGCTATAGCGGAAGATCTGATTTTTGGCCAAGCGCAGCATCCATCTTCCGACAGTATTATCAAACCGCTGTCAAACATGCGCAAGCTGATTGCCAAAGCGATGCTGTCCTCGCTTCACAACTCGGCGCAGCTCACGCATCACTTAGGGGCTGATGCCCGTAATATCCTGAACCTTCGCAAAAAAGTAAAAAAAGCCCTTGCCGAAGGATACCAGACAGATATCACTATCAACGACTTCGTCTGTTTTGCGGTCGTCCGAGCGCTCAAGCTATTTCCGAATGTGAACGCACATTTTCTTGGCGATAACATGCGACTTTTCTCTAAAATACATCTTGGCTTTGCCGTTGATACCGAGCGCGGCCTCATGGTGCCAACCGTCAGAAATGCGGATGATTTTTCTGTTCAAACGTTATCACT
>CAYUAK010000187.1:0-10947 GCA_964442765.1 uncultured Tannerella sp.
TAATCGGTTGGGACGCAAGTCTTCTGCCATCATACTGGAGGATACGTCAATAGCCAGCATGATATCAATTCCCTCCGTACTTCGCGTATCCCAGTTGTCGGTCGACTGCGGGCGCGCCAATATGATAATTATCAGTGTAAAGATAGCTATGCGAAGCACAAACGGCAAGTGACGCATGTACACTTTAAGGGTTGTAGCCTTCGGTGTATCGAAAGCCTCCGATGATGACACCTGCAGGGTAGCCTGTTTCTTCCGCAAGCGAAAGATATACCAGGCCATCAACGGTACCAACAGTATCAACAAATACAAATAATGAGGATTTAAATATGTCATATATAGTTGTCAGTTTTCAGTTGTCATTATTCAGTTCCCAACTCCCCCATCTCCCCCTTTGAAGCCGTGTCTGCCGGACAGGCAGGGGGGCAGGGGGATGTAAAAAGTTGTCAGTCTTTTTGCAAACTTTGTTGGCTGCTAACGGTAGCCTCAGGCACAATCGGCTCGTTGGCGTCGAAACATTTCGTCTTGTCAACGAAAAGGTTGGCATTGAACATCGTCAGCTCGTTTTCGTCAGGATGCGGTTGAAGTTTTGCAAATTTCACAAAATCAGACAAATAAAGAATCTGCCGCAGCAGGTCATTGACTTCTTTATTGCCCGGTTCCACACTTCGTAAGATTTCGAGAATCTCAGAGGACGTTTTTTCCATCGTTGGTTCTCCGTATCTGGCTGTTATATAACGCCTTAATACATCCGTAACTTCCGTATAATACTCTTTGTTACGTCCTTGCTGCCACAGTTTCTTTTCGCGCACCAATTTTAGCTCCATAAACGCCTGCAGGTGAGAAGCTAACTTAGGCCCTTCCGGCGCTGCCTCCTGTGTTTTCTCCGGTCGGTTACGGTAACGTTGCACTAAATAGCCGACGACACAAATCAGAAACAGTGTGAAAAGAATGCCGTAGATAAGTGCGTAATAATCGGCCAATACAAACGGCGGCTTCCAAACCTGCTTGATGTCGTAATATTTATCCGGATTGTCGAGGTCGACGTCCGGCGACGATACTTTCAGGCCTACGCGGTTGGAGTAAATCGTATCGCGTCCATCAACAGCAATAAAGGATGGGAGCAGGTAGAGCGATGAATCAAACGAGGTAATCAACAAATCGTACTTGATTGACATACGATTGTTCTTGATGTCCGACGTATCCGGAGGAAAGATTCTCAACACTTCCACGCCTTCCATCAACATTTCGCGGGGCATTGGGATCAGCACTTGTTTATCTTTATCGGTCGTGACCGAAACATGCAGAAGGGTCTGTTCGCCAATCATCAGGTCGGGAACGTCGATGGTAACATCAATAAGCGTCTGCTGTGCCTCGGTTTTCAATCCTGGAAAGGCAAAAAATAAAAGAAACAGGAAATAAATAAAAGAATAACCTCTCAGTCTCATGCGTACATTATTATATATTAGCATACTTAATTTCGTTTATGAAACAATGCCAGCAATGATTTAACATAGTCGTCTTCCGTACGTACAGAAATCGAATCGACACGACATCTGTTAAATACCTTTATCATCTCCTCCTGCCGATTGTTCCACCAGTCGCGGCTCATTTTCCTTACTTTGGCCGAGGAACTGTCGACCCATCGTTCCTGTCCTGTTTCGGCATCTACGACTTTTATCAGCCCCACGGAGGGCAGTTCCGTTTCGCGACGGTCGTAAACCTGAATGGCTACGACGTCATGTTTTCGGTTAGCAATGGTCAGGGCGTCCGAATAATTTATTTTGCTGATGAAATCCGAAATAAGAAACGTCGTGCACCGTTTTTTTAAAACATTCGTCATATACTTCAATGCAAGCGAGATGTCAGTTTTTTTATTTTCCGGTTGAAAATAAAGCAACTCTCGGATGATATAAAGGATATGTTTACGTCCCTTCTGTGGCGGGATAAATTTCTCTATTCGGTCAGAGAAGAAGATAACGCCGATTTTATCGTTGTTTTGAATAGCAGAGAAGGCTAATGTGGCCGCTATTTCGGTGGTGATTTCGTTTTTCATCACGTTCACAGTCCCAAACCCTTTGCTTCCCGACACGTCGACCATCAGCATAACTGTCAGTTCGCGTTCTTCTTCAAACACCTTCACGTAGGGGCGTGCATACCGAGCGGTGACATTCCAATCGATGTCGCGTATATCGTCGCCAAACTGATACTCACGCACTTCGCTGAAGGCCATTCCGCGTCCTTTGAAAGCAGAGTGGTATTCGCCGGCGAAAATATTCCGCGACAAGCCGCGCGTTTTTATTTCTATCTGCCTGACTTTTTTTATCAGTTCATTCGTTTCCATATTGTAATTGTCAGTTGTCAGGTTTCAGTCACTAACTCCCCCTTTGAACGTTCCAATGACAATGGGGGCAGGGGGATGTTTAAGGCACTTCTACTTTGTTAAGAATTTCGCTAACGATTTCTTCGGCTGTAAGGTTATTGGCTTCTGCCTCATAGCTCAGACCGATACGGTGTCGCATCACATCGTGGCAAACTGTCCGCACATCTTCTGGGATGACATAGCCGCGTCGTTTGATAAACGCATACGCGCGGGCTGCCAATGCCATGTTGATGGAAGCGCGTGGTGAAGCCGGGAACGCAATCATATTGGTCAGGTTTTTTAGCCCGTATTCGATGGGGAATCGGGTAGCAAAAACGATGTCAAGGATATACTTTTCAATTTTCTCATCTAAGTAGACTTCTCTGACGATGTTACGGGCGTGTTTTATCTCCTGTGTCGAAAGGATTGGTGTTATATCCTTTTTTTCACCGTAGATATTTTGCCTGATAACTAATTTTTCTTCCTCTTTTTTGGGATAGCTGATGACTACTTTGAGCATAAACCGGTCTACTTGCGCTTCGGGCAGCGGGTAGGTGCCTTCCTGTTCGATGGGATTTTGGGTAGCCATGACTAAGAACGGGTCTGGTAGTTTGTAGGTTGTGTCGCTGATGGTTACTTGCCGTTCCTGCATGGCTTCGAGCAGGGCACTTTGTACTTTGGCCGGTGAGCGGTTGATTTCATCGGCCAGGATAAAGTTGGCAAAGATAGGCCCCTGTTTGACCGAAAACTCTTCATTTTTCTGGCTATAAATCAATGTGCCTATCAGATCGGCCGGTAGCAGGTCGGGGGTAAATTGTATACGGCTATACTTGGCATCCATCAACGATGCCAGCGTTTTGATAGCCAACGTTTTGGCTAAGCCGGGAACTCCTTCCAGCAGGATATGGCCATCTGATAATAATCCTATCAGCAGCGATTCAACCAAATGTTTTTGACCAACGATAGTCTGCCCCATACCGGCTGTTATCATGGTCACAAAGGCGCTGTTACTTTCAATTTTTTCGTTCAGTTCGCGGATATCTACTCTCTCATTCATACGATTAGTAATTTTATAGTTTGTATTTTTTTCTAAAATCCTTTCAAAATCGGGCACAAATATAGATATGTTAAATTTAAAAATATCATTTTTGATGTTAAATAAATCTAACTGAAAGTGTCCAATCGACCGATTTTAATTTATATTATTTAAAAAGGCCGATTTTTTATGTTTTTTTGTGTATTAAGGGTTGTTTTTTTAATTGTTTTGCCCCCTCAGTTGAGCGTTTTTCTGGCGCGCTCGTTGTATAGAGGCAGCATTTTTGGCATCAATGCCGTAAACATTTGGCGCGGGCAACTGCAATTCCAATCCGACAGGAACTTTATCAAAATCTTTGATGTTGTTTTTATTATACTCATAGATATAAACCCAGAATAATCTATCCCCATAGTATTCCAATGCAATTTGCATCAGTGTCGAACCGACCGGCATCCGGATGCTTGACGGCAATTTCCCTGAGATTGAAGTCGTCGTTGTACTTCTATTGTCGGTTGTGGTTGTGGTTGTAGTTGTGGTTCTTGCTGCACCGAGGTTGGCTGTTTGCTTGTTGGCAAGCAACCTGTTTCGTTCTTCAATTTCTCTGTTTGGCTCATTGGCGCGTCTGATAGGAGTTGACCTGATGCTTTCAGGTGAAGGCGCCAGCAAGTCAATGACAGGACTGGCTTCTCTTTTCTTTGTGGAATCTGTTGATGTATTGACATTTGGTGAGACAAGGTCAGATTCATTCCCGGTTGATGCGATGCCTTTGTTTTGAGTGGATACCGTTAAATCCGGCGATGTCGCACTTTCAGATGTGTTATCGTCTACATCAGGACTGTTGCCAACAGGTAAAGGATAACTGTCGTCATGGGCTGATGTATTTTGGAATTGATTCCTTAGCAGCGACACATCCGAATTTTTCTGGAGAAACAGATAGACACCAAAGGCTGAGCCTAAAAAAATGACTAACAGAATGGCTATACTGTATAGCCATAAAAAGGCCTTTCTCTTTTTTCTATCAGCGGGGAAGAAACTTTCATCATATTCTTCATCTCTGCTTCTTTTCGTAGACGTTTCGGCTTTCGGCTCATGCGTAAAGGTTGTATCTGTATTAATTATTGGAAAGGGCAACGGTTCGGGTGCAGCTATCTCTTCGTATTCAAACGGTTCTTGGAGGGGTTCGTTATCGCTTTCGTAATCAGAACTCTCCGGCAACGGTTCGGGAGTGTCGAAATCATCAAAAAACGGCTCGACGTCGTTTTCTTCATTCATCTCTTGTTTAATAGGTTCGTGAGTATCTTGTACATCGAACAAAAAATTTGGCTTAATAGATTCCAAATCGAAATAATCTTCTCTGAACAACTCTTCGGCTGAATATAAAGGTGATAAGTCATTCTCTTCCGGTTCTAATTCTATATTCATATCCTGTTCTTGTGGTTCGTATGGAGAATCAGCTTCGGGCATAGACGCATCGGTCCATTCATCTTCCATATAAGAACCTTGCGAACCAGGATATAAATCAACCGATTCGGACTGACCTTTTTCACTATACGAATAATCGGTATTTAGTTGATCACTTTCGATGGCCTCGATGGGTTCAAACAGGGCAAATGGGCGATTGATCTGTTCTTTAAAATTTTTGTCCGGCACAAAGGTCAGTTTGTGATGGGCAGGAATGACAAACCGTTCTCCTGTCTGAATATGAACGCTTTCACGTTCCCGTACAAGAACGATTTTAAACATGCCTAATCCAAATATTTTTACAACTTTATTTCTTTCGAGGCCTTGCTTAAAATAATCATTCATCGCTTCGATAAATTCTTCCGCTCGCTTTCGCTCCAAACCGGTTTCGTTGGCAAGAAGCTCGGCAAAACTTCGTGTTGTCAGTCGTTCATTCATTTTCATCTAATTTTTTTAGGTAATTTCTCCAATAAGGAGCCGGCTTAAAAACAGGTGTAAGCTTGGGTGGTATCAAGTATCTTTTCTTGTTGATTGGATTCACCGATAGACGCTCTCCTTTTTTCTTTATCTCAAACTGCCCGATACCGGCAATGTTGATGCTGCCACCATTTGAAATAGTACTCCCCATCAACGAATAAAGCGCCGACAAGGTATCCAGTACGTCATGTGGCGTCATATCCATTTGCTTAGACAATGCGGTAATTAATTCTACATCTTTCATTACGTACAATTATAATTTTTATTACCACTATGAAAATATGGAACTCACACTAACACCAATCTTGACCCAATCGAGTGTCAGGCTTCGTTGCATAGTCATAGCCAACTATAGAACATTTTTGCTTCGTTATTTCGCCGCAAATGTATGGGAATAAATTCTTTTCTCCAAATATTTGATTGTTTTTTAACAAAAAAAATTTTTTTATGAAAAATCTATCGCCTGTCCAATCAAATCATATACGTTAAAATCTTCGATTAATACGTTATAAAAGCCTCCGATAATTAACTGTTTATCGCTAATTATCAACACTTCCGGATCAACTTCGGGCGAGTCGAACTCGGTTCGTCCAACGTAAAAATCGCCTTCTTTGCGGTCAATGATAGTTTTGAACGTTTTTCCGATTTTTTCTTCATTTTTTTCAATAGCAATCGATTGTTGGGTCTTCATTAACATGTCTATCCGGTGTTTTTTTATGGCTTCCGGGACGTCGTCCCGGTAGTGGTTGAAGGAGTAGGTTCCTTTTTCGTGGCTATAGGCAAAAGCGCCCAAACGTTCAAAGCGAATCGTTTTGGCAAACTCGATTAATTCGTTGAAATCGCCTTCCGTCTCTTCGGGGTGTCCTACCATTAAGGTCGTGCGTAAGTGGATGCCCGGTATTTCGTGGCGTATCAGATGAATCAGGTCGTATGTTTGTTTGCTGTTGATGCCTCTGCGCATTTTCTTCAACATCGGATTGCTAATATGCTGAAAAGCAATGTCTAAATACTTGCATACATTATTGCGTTCCCGAATGACCCGCAGCAAATCGGTAGGGAAATGAGCCGGATAACCGTAATGTAATCGTATCCATTCCACCCCTTTGAGGTCGGCCAGGCGCTCTACTAATTCGGATATCATCCATTGTTTATAGAGGTCTAATCCGTAATAGGTTAAGTCTTGCGCTATCACCTGTAACTCCTTCACCCCTTTCGCTGCCAGCAATTGCGCTTCGGCCACTATATCTTCTATCTTTCTTGACTTGTATTGGCCTGTTATCAAGGGAATCGAACAAAAAGAGCAGGTGCGGTTACAGCCTTCGGAAATTTTCAGATAGGCATAATGGGAAGGCGTTGTCAGGATGCGGTCATTGGCCAAGTTTTCTTGATATGTTTTGCCAATGTCGGTCAGCAAGTTTTGCCAGTCGAACTTACCGTAATACCTGTCAACGCCGGTTATTTCGTGTTTCAGTTCTTCCATAAAGCGTTGTGAAAGACAGCCCATCACAAAAAGCCTTCCGATCTGTCCTTTTCTTTTGGCTTCTTCGAGTTCGAGAATCATCTGAATAGATTCTTCCTGAGCATCACCGATAAAACCGCACGTATTCACCACAACGATTTCACCGTTTATTCTTTCGGCATCGTGTGCGACAGTAAAGCCATTCACTTCAAACTGCCGCATCAGTTGTTCCGAATCAACCAAATTTTTAGAACAACCGAGCGTGATAATGTCTACCTTATTCTTCTTCATAACCTTCGTTTAGACATAAACTTTTCTCTGTGGTTCTCTGTGTCCTGTGTCTCTGTGCTTAAATCGTCACCTAATTCGGAAGTAATCGAAATCCGCATAACCGCCTTCGGCAATTTTCGCAAAGTTGTAAAGGGCAAATCGGTATCCCATAAAATGGTTGCCGGTACTATAAATCATGTTCAGTGTGCCGCCAAGTATTTCCCACTTCTGGCCATCAAAGCTATAAAAGAAGTTACCCGGATTGACAGCTCCGTTATTAGCTACCGTAAAATCTCCTTCAGCTTTCAGGTATATCCTGTTTACTTCTAATGGGATACGGGCGCTTTCGACACCGGCATTGGTTATATGTCCCCTTTGCCAATCGTTACTAAGTGTTGTAGCAAGAAACTTTTTCCCGTCTTCCATTTTGACGCCTATCGATCCGTATTTGGCGGCAAAAAGTGCAAGTCCTGCCTCATCGCCCTCTTTCATGTTGGTGACGTCTATACAAATCGTAACGGCGCTTTGCGGGCCAAAAACTCTTTGTGTCAAAGTGTTGCGCGCATTGAGGAGGTGTCTTTCTTCGGCGGTGCTGTTCAGCATTGCTTTCAGGCGCAACCAGCCGGGACGTTCCGTTAGGGACCAATAACGATTATCGGGATTATGGTTCCATTGCCAAGCCATTTTAAGGTTGGAGCCATTGTAGTCGTACTCACCTTCCTTGAAGCTGACGCGGGTCGGTTTAGGAGAATCGGCATACTGTGGCTTTTTAGTATCGTTATCGAACTCGTCGGACAAGACGATGCTTTTGGTTGGTTTTCCCTGAACGGGCTTAGCGCCTCCACGTGATAAATTGGTATAAGAGCCTTTGCCATCAGCGTCTTTTCCGAACATAGGCCATCCGTCGCTCCAGGTGATGGGCATCACCCAGGGAGCGCGTCCTACCGGTCCGCTGTCACGAAAGACGCATCCCCACCAATTTCCATGACCATCGTCAATGATAGTCCCCTGTGCCGGTCCGTGGCCTCGTCCATCGGTGCCGGTACTGCTACCGTCATATAGAATGCCTTCCATCGCAACAACTTTCGCCTCCCAAGGGCCTTCCAAACTTGTGGAACGATGACATACCACCGAGCGTGGGTTACCGCGCGGCCAGTTGATGCTAAAGATATAGTAAGTGCCGTTTATTTTCTCGAAATGGGCACCCTCGGCCAAGCCGCCGGAAGGTGTGATACCGGTTACAGGGTCGGGTGCATGCAGGTTGGGAATGACTATTCGACGCTCAGCGCCGGGTTTTATACCTGTCACTTCCTTATTTAACTCTATTATGTACAGCGGATTAGCATTCCAAACGAGCCAGTTCCTGCCATCGTTATCAAGAATCAGGCCGCAGTCGTGAAATCTTTCGGCATGCTCATACCGTGTCCACGGTTTTTTCTCCGGGTCATCGTTATGAAAAAAATAGGTCTTACGGGACGTGGGAGATGGTACAACCAAATAAAACATTCCGTCCTTATAGCGTAAGGAACTGGCCCAGGTACCCTGTGAATACATGTTATTGTTTCCCGTTAATTTGTTATTGTCCGTATCTTCCATTACGAAGTAACAATAACTGACTGTTTCCCAATTGATAAGATCGTATGATTTCATAATAGGAACGCTGGGCGACAGATGCATCGTCGTGCTTGCCATCCAAAACGTGTCGCCCACTCTGATAACGCTTATGTCAGGGACATCAGCAAAAATAGCGGGATTGGTGTACGTGCCGTCACCTTTATCGGAGGTGACAGGTGGTTGTAGTTGTGCAGACATGCACAAAACAACTGTCACAAAAAGTAAGCTAAAAATAGATCTTTTCATCTGTTTATTATTTAATTCCCCCTTTAATGCCGTGTCTGCCGACCTGTCTGCCGACAGGCAGGACAGGCAGGGGGGCAGGGGGATGTTTAACCAAAAAGTGAGTTGACGAACTCCATGCGTCTAAAAACCTGTATATCATCTACTCCTTCTCCTAATCCGATATATTT
Source organism: uncultured Tannerella sp. (assembly GCA_964442765.1). Taxonomy (GTDB): domain Bacteria; phylum Bacteroidota; class Bacteroidia; order Bacteroidales; family Tannerellaceae; genus Tannerella. Next base: position 9,090 of record CAYUAK010000187.1, read on the forward strand.
CACAGGGATACGAAACTGGTCGGAAATACCGATGACGACGCCTCCTTTTGCCGTCCCGTCTAACTTAGTAATAGCCAAAGCGCTCACCTCAGTAGCAGCGGTAAACTGTTTGGCCTGCTCGAAAGCGTTTTGTCCGGTCGAGCCGTCTAAAACTAACAGCACTTCGTGCGGAGCATCCGGCAGCACTTTTTTCATCACATTTTTTATCTTCGACAGTTCATTCATCAGGTTCACCTTTGTATGTAAACGACCGGCGGTATCTATTATCACGACATCTGCCTGGTTGGCTTTGGCCGAGCTGAGCGTATCAAAAGCCACAGACGCCGGATCAGCACCCATCTTTTGTTTGATAACAGGCGCTCCAACCCTTTCACCCCATATCGTCAACTGCTCGACAGCCGCTGCACGAAAGGTATCGGCCGCCCCCAGATATACAGTGAAACCGTTCTTTTTGAATTGGCAGGCTAACTTACCGATAGTGGTGGTCTTCCCTACCCCATTAACGCCAACGACCATGATCACATAAGGTCGGGATGTGTCGGGAATCGTAAAATTTTCGGCGTCCAACGATTGGTTCTCCATCAATAAGGCCGCTATCTCTTCGCGAAGCAACCGCGTCAATTCGTCCGTGGTGACGTATTTATCGGAGGACGCCCGTTTCTCTATACGTTTGATAATCTTGAGCGTAGTTTCAACGCCTACATCCGAAGATATCAATATATTCTCCAAGTCGTCAAGCACATCGTCATCGACTTTACTTTTTCCGATTAATACGTGCGTTATCTTAGAAAAAACACTTTCCTTAGTCTTTGAAAGCCCTTTATCTAACGTCTCCTTCTTCTCTTTGCTAAAAAAACCGAATAATCCCATGAGCAGCGAAATTTTCGGCAAAAGTACTCAAAATTTTTGAAAACAATGCTATTAATGATTGATTAATACAAAAAACTAAATAGCCAAAGTGGTATTTTTTTTAATCCATCCGGTTTTTATAGTCTTCGTAGGTGAAGGTGCGAAGGGTTTCCAAATAGCCGTCTTCGTGAAGGATGGCGATGGAGGGATGCGGGATGCCGTTAAACATCGTAGTTTTTACGGTGGTATAGTGTATCATATCGTCAAAGATGATTTGATCACCTGCCTTTAAAGGTTTTTCAAAAAACCAATCTCCGATGAAATCGCCGCTTAGACAACTGTTACCACCGATACGGTAGCTGTATCCAGGTCCGGTATCATCTGCGTCCCATATAACCGGTTTATAAGGCATTTCCAAGCAGTCGGGTGCATGACAGGAAAAGGAAGCGTCGATAATAGCTGTTTTAATACCGTTATTTTCAACTATGTCAACAACGGTGGTAAGCAAAAAGCCTGCTTTCCATGCAAATGCGCTTCCGGGTTCAAGTATTACATGAAGATTGGGATACCTGTTTTTGAAAGACTGCAATAGCGCTATCAGATGCTCGGTATCATAATTATTTCGTGTCATCAGATGGCCTCCACCCATATTGAGCCATTTTATTTGTCTTAAAAAAGAGCCGAAGTTTTTTTCGACAACGGCCAATGTTTTTTCCAAATCAAAGGATGTCGATTCACACAAAGTATGAAAATGAAGCCCTTCTACACCTTCCGGTAAGTTCTTGCCAAATTTATCGAAAGTAATCCCAAGCCTTGAACCCGGTGTACATGGGTTATATAAATCGGTCTCGACGTCCGAAAACTCGGGATTGATGCGTAAGCCGCAGGATATGGGCTTACCGGAAGCAATTGCTTTTGGGTAAAAGCGATTGAACTGTGAAAACGAATTGAAAGTGATATGGGAGCTATACGCCAAGAAAACAGGAAAGTTATCATCGGTATAGGCTGG
>CAYUAK010000188.1:0-34442 GCA_964442765.1 uncultured Tannerella sp.
TCCTAACTGAACCAAAATGGCCGCTACGCTATGGTCGGAGGTTATCTGCCGGATTTTATGTTTGTAACGCGAAAGGATATATCCCCGACTGTCGCCTAAGTTGACAAAAATTGCATTACTACCCAATAGCCAGACGCCTGACAGGGTGGCGCCGAAGTTCATTTGGGAGCTGTCCTTATTGCCTGTGTTATAAATCGTGTCGCTGAGGGTCCCGATATGTTCTTCTAACAGCTTGGCGGCATATTCGGGCGCTGGTTTTTTGCGGTAATCGTGCAAAGCTTTTTGTATGATACCGGGCAAGGTTTTCGCTATCATTTGTGATGTGTTACCTCCATAAGGCAAACCGCCCATGCCGTCGGCAACAGCAAAGAAGCCAACTTCGGGACAACTGATAATCTCATCCTGATTGGTAGTGCGTTTACGACCGATGTCTACCATCGAAGCGCAAGTAAAAGCGTGATCAAAAGTCGAGATACGAAAAATCATACTCATTTTATGGCGCTTTGAATGGCTCTTTTCAACTCGGCTGCTGTTCCGATGCCTATCGTGGGGTTATCTCTGAGCGCTGTGTCAAGCACCTCCGCTAATCTTCTATGTATTTTGGGGTTCCGTATCAGGACAGGAACATGCGGCTCGGTCAGTACTACGGCGCACATATCTTTTTTACCAGTAAAATTTTTCGGGAAAAATCCTGTCAGCAAATAATAATAGCATGCCGCTGCCGCCCATACATCGACGTCCGGTTTGGCATACCGATAGTTGATGATTTGCTGACGAGGCATAAATACAGGGGTTCCGGCAGCATCGCCTGTGACGGTATCTTTTGTTAATCCGGCTGTCTGAAAGGCTTTGGCTAAGCCGAAATCCGCCACCTTGGCAACGGGCTGTAAAGTGGTATCCGACAAAAAGATATTCCCGGGTTTGAAATCGCGATGTACTACGCCATAAGCTGTTTTGGTAGTGCCATCGGGCAATTGGACGACAACCGGCGCCTGATGTGCATACGTCAGTCCATCGAGGGTTTGCAGGATGATTTTGGTTGAGAGCTCAACCCTTTGCTCCATTATCTTTTCAGTTATCTTATTGGCAGGCATCAGGTTGATAGCCGGATCAAAGATTGCCCAGTTTCTTTTCACATAATCATCGACGCTTCCCCCCGGACAAAATTCGAGCAGTATGAAAAAAATACTCCCTGAATAACCACATTTCGTATGTTGGACAACGTTTTTATGCCGTAACTGGCAGGCGTTATAGGCTTCCCGTAAAAACAGGCTTCTGCTCTTCTCGTTGGAAGCGGCGTCGGGCAGCATCAGCTTCATAGCCATCTGTTGTCCGGTAGCTATTTCTTCGACCAACCAGACAGCTCCCATCCCTCCTTTTCCAAGCATTTTGATATTCCGGTAACCGGCTATCGTTTGGTCGGAATCATCCTTTTCTTTGATAGCCTGCCGCATCAGGTACTCAATTAATTTGGCCGGATTATTACGGCACGACAGACAGATAGTCGGCCCGTTGGCTTGGATAGTAGCCCCACAAATAGCACATTTGGGATTTTTGAGGCGTATCAGTTCTTCATTTCTTAGCTTTTCTTCTGCTTTGCGTCTTGCTTCTTCGCGTATTCTACGGTCTTCCTCTTCCTTTTCTTTTTTAGCCGCCTCTTCTGCGCGTTTTTGCGCTTCTGCAAGTTCTTTGGCTATTCTGTCTTTCTCGGCTTGTTCTTTGGCTGCTTGCTTTTGTGCCGCTAACTCTTGAGCGCGTTTTTCGGCTTCGTGTCGCTCTTTATCGGCTTTCTCTTTGGCTAACCTTGCCGCCTCGTCTTCCTGACGTCTTTTGGCGGCTTTTGTATGGCAATCGGCGCAAACCGGCTGATTGTCTGCATTGAGACACCCCGACTGTTCTATCTCGCAAAAACAGTCCGCACAATATTTAGGCAAAATGACGTCCATGACGAGTTCGCATTCGTTGGCAAGCCCTAACCTATCGCCCTGGTTCAATGGAAACTCCTCCGATTTATGTTCACGGCGTTCTTCGACCGACTTGGCAATATCACCCTGACCGATTTTCTTGCCGTTCAGATACGTCCCGTTCAAACTACCGAAATCCCTTACCGTGACCGACGGCGGGGTTATATCAAGGATACAATGGTAACGCGACACAGTTGTGTCGGTTACAGGCACGACGATATGGCAATCGCTTTGGCGGCCAATGATCACACATTCCTTCTGGTCATAACTGTACTCCCTGTCTTTCAGTCCACCTTTTGTGAATTTTAATACAACTTTTACTGACATGCGTATTTCAATTTTAGTTAAAAATATTTGTTATTCAGCTTGGGCGATTCGTTTCGGCAACTCGTCATCAATCTCTTCCAAGCGGATTATTCCCATTCTTAATGCTTTGATAACCATTGTCATTGTATTTTCGTTTTCGACCCCGAATTTATCAATCAGATTTTTCCGATTGGATTTGACTGTTTCAATCGGTCGTTTCAATTTCTCACTTATCTGTTCATTCGAGTAACCGGCTGCAATCAACCGGAGCAACTGCAACTCCCTTCGCGTGATTTCGAAAGGTTCGCCCTTTGCCGTCTTACAGTACATTGAGTTTTTGTCGCTAAGCCTTCCAATCAATTTCATCCTTTCCAGCCGGACTGTGTCAATGTGTTTCTTGAGACGGTCGGCTATCTCCCAATTGGAATAACCTTTGAGAAACAGATTCTCATAAAGCAATGCTTCATACCTGTCTTTCCCCCTTTGAAGCCGTGTCTGCCGACAAGCAGGGGGGCAGGGGGATGTATTCATATCTTTCATTTTAAACTCATCAGCTTCCTCTAATTCTGCAAGAAAAATCTCTACTAACATCCGGCGTGTCTTGTCGGTTGCGTCGATGATATTCGACAATTTCTCTATCATCTCGGCACGATTACCCGCTTCATTCAGATTGTTAACCGATTCGGCGATGATAGAATTCATCATTGTATCAAGCCATTCGGGGTTTGGTTCTTCTTCCGGTACCGGCTCTGTTTTGTATATTTCGTCGCTAATCATCGCTTGAAGTTTGCCGGTATCCAACTCATTGTCCTCGTCTTCTACCCAGATTTTGTCATGTCGAAAAAAATTGTTATTACTCACTGCTTTAATTGCTGTTTCAATCACTTTGGGCCAGGCAATGTCTGAAATAAAACCTGCTGTCAAGGCTTTTAATGAAGTCGCGTTCTCCTTGTATTCCCCGTAAGTAATGACTGCCAGGATACGCATTTTCGGGTATTTTTCCGACATTTCTCTGCAAAAATTCTCCCATTTACTGCCGAGTAAATCCAATCCAAGCAGCAGGACGCGCGGTTGTTTTTTTTAGCCAATGTGTTGCGGCAATCGGTCACTGAATAGAACCTGTTTGTCACATTGATATCCGTCGATTTTTCGATAGCAGTACAAATATCATCGTTCAATTTCTTGCTTTTAATAGCTACGTTTACTGTTATCATACTTATCAATTTTTGTGCAAAAGTAGGGGCTTTTTCGCGAATGAAACACCCTATTAAGAGTAAAAAATTATTCTGTATTAAGCCTGTTATTGCTTAGTAACTCCTTAATACCTCCAATTGAGCTTAGAATACCTGTCGCTTCATAGGGGAGGTAGATTACCTTATTGTCTTGTCCACTAACCATTTCTTTAAAGGTGTCTACATACCGGATAGCGACTAAATAATTGACGGTGTCAGGTATGGTATCCTTAACGGCTGTTGAGATGACTTCGACTGCTGCTGCTTCAGCTTGCGCCACTTTGAGCCGGGCTTGTGCCTGTCCTTCCGCTTTTAATATCTGCGCCTGTTTTTCTCCCTCAGCCTGGTTGATTTCCGCCACTTTGCGTCCTTCGGCTTCTAAGATAAGTTTGGCCTTAGTGCCTTCGGCTTCCAAAATTTTTTGTCGTCTGTCGCGTTCGGCCCGCATCTGTTTTTCCATCGCGTCGCGAATATCGCGTGGCGGATTAATGTCTTGCAATTCAACACGATTGACTTTTACTCCCCACTTATGACATGCGTCATCTAACACAGCCCTCAGTTTGGAGTTGATGGTATCGCGAGAAGTCAGCGTTTGGTCTAAATCCATTTCGCCAATCACATTGCGTAATGTCGTTTGCGTTAGTTTCTCAATCGCATCCGGAAGATTTGCAATCTCATAAATAGCTTTGACAGGATTTACAACCTGGAAATAGAGAAGCGCATTGATTTCGGTTATCACATTATCTTTTGTAATAACGTTCTGTCGGGGGAAATCGTACACAGTCTCCCGTAAGTCAATTTTCACAACCTTCTTCGATACGACAACAACTTCCCGTCGTTCAACGCCATCCATTTCGTGGGTTCTGACAGGTCTCTCTTTGACAAATCGCCAGTCGATGGATCTTGGCTTATCAATGATTGGTAAAATAATGTTTATACCCGAAGAAAGTGTTCTACTGTATTTTCCCAATCTTTCGATGACCATGGTTTCCGACTGCTGAACAATTTGGAAACCATTTATTACCCAAATAATTATAAATAAAGCAAGTACGCCTAAAAGGATGATAATTCCCATGATTTTAATATTTTAATTGTTAAACTTAAGTTCTGTTACCGTAACGGTTTGACTATTAACAGCGTTGAATCCACTCGTTGTACCTCAACTTTTTCTCCAACAGGCACAATTTCGTCCTGCTCAGTTTCAGCTTTCCAATCGTCGCCTTCCACCATGATTCGTCCTTCGTTTTTAGCCTTGTCAATCGTTTCAGTCACTCTGCCCACTTTCCCGATTAAGGCTTCGCTATTGGTCTTTATGTTACCACTTTTCCGGTGAAAATACTTCAACATAAAAGGGCGTATGCCAAAAAACGCAATAATCATTCCTAAAGAAAAAGCGATGAGCTGAATTTTCAGGTCGCAGTCAAAAGCTGAGACCAAACCTGCGGAAGCACAACCGACAGCAATACAAGCGGGTACAAACGTCGGGATAAATATCTCGACCATAAAAAGAATCAACGCAGCGATGATCCAAAGATGCCAAATTTCCATGTTCTGTTATTTTTAATAAATATTTTTTCCGTTTTGGGCACAAAAATAGACATTTTTTCGACAACTCAATAATAATCCCTATAAACGGGTTCAGTTTTTATTGCACATCAAAGTCTGTAAACCTTTGTATCTTATATTTTTTTCGCCGGCTCCCTGAACAGTCAGTAACATATCTTTTGGCGCTTTTTGAATTTAGGGCAGTTCATAGTTAATGGGTAACATATCACCTGCCCGATTAGCGCCAAACTGTCCGGTAAAAGCTATTTTGTCAATCTGGTCAATATTACCGTAACGGTCGACAAAAAATGAATCCGTAGAAAAATAAATATCCGATCGGGTGCGTTTTCGGTATAACACACTGACTTCTCCCGTCAGTTTTGGGTCGTTATGCCAGTTTATTTTCTTACTATCCATCGTATTGTGATTGACAATTCCGCTAATTCCCTGATTAGCATTGAAGGAACCGCTTATCTGCTGTCTTTGCATGGATGAATCCTGTTTGTCAATAGGGATAAAACCTCCCGACCTCGCTAATTGAATAACTGAATCTCGCTTGTCGTCACTAATCTTAGAAAAGGCGCCATCTCTGAATAAATATATTGGCTTTTGTTTCATGGAATCTTGCCTTGCAATTGAGCTATCAGGAACAATAGCGAGTTCTTCTTGATTAGGCAATGTCCCCGGCGGAAAAATCCGGACAGTTTCATTGTTCATTTCCGGACGCGGGAGGATGCGGATTAATTTTTGCGATAAAGTATCTTTTATGGCAAAAATATTCCTGCTATCCGCTGGGAACGATTTTTCAAAAATCATAAAACTATTGTCCTTCAAGGTGTTGTTAGATAGACTTTTAAAAAAATAGTTCGATGATGTGGCATAGACATTGTCTCTACGCCGCTGTATTTGCCTGTTGTCGGGCGCAAGGTCTTCGAAAAACGATACAACAGCGAAAAATGTACGATATATGGCATCATTATCTAAAGTGTAAACACCTGTACCATATCTGCCGTATTGCATCCAGACTTCAACAAAAACGAAATGAATTTTATACTGTAAATAATTATTAACTACTATAACAGGATTTTCAGATGAAGCCACAAGTTTTCGGTTTTGGGGGTCTATGTCTAACTGTATATCCTCTTCGTTCAAGATAGTACACGACTTAGCGGCCTTTGACAAGCCAATAAACTGTTCGCGGAACGCTTTCATTTTCTGCGCTCTGGTAAAACGACTTGTCGTTACCGTGACCTCTGATATTGTTTTAGTCCGTTCTTCTAAGAATAGGGTGTCGGGAAGCGCCTCGAAGGGATTGTTTACCAGGATGGTATAATACGATAGATGCCGACATACCAATTTAGTATTCATCACCGACCTGGCATTTAATTGGAATCTTCCTGCCTTGTCGGTTGCGGTATTGATAGACGTCCCATCGAAATATACGGTAACATTGGGAATGGGTTGTCTTGTTGCTTGGTCGCAAACTATTCCAGTGAGTACCTGTGCGTCGGCAAACGAAACCCATAAAAAAACGAAAAGAGTTATCTGGAATGCTTTATTTTTCATACGTTTATTGTTTTAACAACTTAATACTCGAACTTTTGTAGAGCTATCTAGCAACCGTTAAAATGTTTTTACTTCCATAACCGGCTATCATTTGACTGCTATCACTTCGACCTCTATCTTGGCGCCTGCAACGGGCAGCGCGCTTACTTCAATGCAGGTTCGGGCAGGGTACGGGGCGCGAAATAAGCGCATATAGGCTTCATTCATTGCTGCATAGTCACCCATATTGGTCAGATAGACGGTTGCTTTTACGACGTCACCGATGCTGCATCCCGCTTCCTTTAATACGGCAGAGATGTTTTTGACTGTCTGTTCTAACTGGGTTACTACATCGTTGCCGGCAAGCCTTCCGGTGGCTGCATCTACCCCCAGTGTGCCTGATAGAAACACAAAACCATTCGCTTCAATCCCCTGGCTAAAAGGCGCTCTGTCGGAGGCGGTAGAGGTTTTAATCTGTTTCTTAGCGTTTGGGCGCTCTGGCGAAGTCCCGCTCGTGCAGTTGTTCAAAACAAACGGGATAATAACGACTATCAAAAAAAACGTTTTTTTCATATTAAAATATTTTAAAAATTGCTGCAAAAGTAGAAAAAAACGGCGAATTTTCAAAAAAAACCAATTCAGGTAGAATACAAGCGCTCAGCCCGATGCAGTTGCGACCAAATAGGATGGGACGAATATTATTTGCAGATTATTCTAATTTCGGCAAGTTTACGAGGCTGATTATGCAATATTGACTAAAAAAACAAAATAGCAGAATTGGTATCGGAAATAAGCACATTGCGCAAACAACCTAAAACTATTGGGTTATTATCCGCAAATATTATATTTGAATTATGTCTACCTTTGTGCCGTGTTTAAAAATTAGAGAGATTTATTAAATGAAGATTGAGAAGCATTCAACAATAGCAACCTTCATTTTGGCAATAGCCTTGCTATGTGCTTTACTCTTCGTTTTATATTTCATCAAAAAGGATTCGGCTGACAGACGTTTTTTGATTTGGCAATGTACCGCAGCTATGGTAGCCGACAAGCCCATTTTTGGTCATGGGCATGGAGTATTCCTTTACAACCATGCCGCCGAACTGCATAAGGCAAAGGTTTTTAAAAAGAGTATAACGGTTTTTGAACAGTGTATACGCTACCACAACGACATGGATGTACAAATGTTCCTTGCAGCCGGTTACAAAGCGCTGGGAAAATTTGCAGAGGCTGAGCAGCATTTGAAAATAGCAGCCGCTATGTGTCCGGCACGATTTATGCCGCTATATGAATTAGCAAAACACATGTTTGGACTCAAGTCCAGTTATCTGTGACTTTATTTATGTACCAACATATCTTTTGAAAAGAAAAGTCCAGAAAGGTCTTCCATCACATTTTCGAGATGGTATCCGAGTAACAGCAGTGCCAGTTAACATAAGATTAGCTGTTAAAGAAGAATCTCTTAATCAAAAAACTGAAGTGAAAAACTCGAAATCTACTTCAGAATAGTTTTGAAGAAATACTTTTTATAACTGCCGTTTGCTACTGAGTTTTTACTTTTTGTAAAGTTACGGGAAGAAACTACCCGCAACTTTACAAACTCAGTTAAATAGGCATCCATTACAACTATTAACTATTTACCCGACCGTTATCGTTTTGAATACTGCAGGCGTTATCGTTTTTCGAGGTAATAAGGAACGAACACGGAAAACAGGTCTGGTGGTAAACTTAACCTGAATGACCTTATAATGTGTAACTGTATGTTTGGGGCATCGAAAAGTAATAACCGTTAATAGGCCTGAATAAGGTTCACCAAAGAAATATTTTTTCGCTTTTGGTTAGAGAAAAATTTAGATCTATCTTTTGAAGAAGAACTGCTAACACAAGTAGACCGTTTGACTAAGTTATCAATCCAGTTTTTTACTACCCGACAAAACCTGTCTTCATTTATACTTAAACCATTGATTGTAAACAGCCGGATTACACACCAGCTTTGTTTTTCATTTTCTATCAAAACGAAGGTATTTCCTGTATCAACCTCATTTACATAGAAGTAGAAAGGGATGGGTTCGATTCCTTTAGCCCCCTTTTTAGCCCAATCATGCAAAGTGTCCATCATCTCCATTAATTGATTACACAAAAGAATTGGCATTTCCTTATCTTTAAAATGCTCCATCTCAAAATGATAGGTAATGTGTTGCAGCATTGAATCAATGGTATGGTCAGTCCAAATCTCAGTGGAGGGCGTCCGTTGATAATTGGAAAATATTTTTCGGCAAGACTGCAAAAGAGAATCGGTGTTTAAATCTTTGACAAAATCCTCATACATTCCTGAAAAATCATTCGCATTTTTGTGCCAGGAAAATATTTGAAACAGTGTCAGTTCGTTATATGCCGAATAGTGGAATGTCGGGATATCGGCTGCTGCTATCCAAATTTCGCTCCTTGCCAAGTTGACTTTTTCGGTGATAGCCGCTAAATCTTTCGCGTATACCACATAGCTTTGGACGTCATTTATATCCTGAGGTACAAAATCGTATTTCATTTTCCCAGTACCGTAAAGCAGCTCGTCAAACGACACGCCAAAATACAGGCTTAGCTTTTCCGTTTCAACAAAAAATATTTTCTTAATTATTCGAGCGGGCGCTACGGTAGACAATGATCAGGGTAGTGACAAAAAACAGAAGTGAGGCAGTGGCAAATGGCAGTATATCAAAGAACCCGCCATCCCTGACAAAGATGTCGTTGAATCCGTTTATTCCCCAGTTCAACGGGGATATGTTGCTTATAATCTGCATCAAACGGGGCATTAGAAAGGTAGGAATCCAAACGCCTCCGATTGCAGCCAGGATGACTACCGACACTGCGCCGAAGATGCTCGCTTGCTGATAGGTGCGGGCTACGCTTCCAATAGCTAAACCGTAACCAATAGCAGCTAACGATGATGAAACCGACATGGCTAACAATGCGGCCAAACTGTGTCCCAATTTCAATGCCGGCAGCCCAAATACCGGAAGGATAAACATGCCGGTGACAATGATTAATATCAGTTGCAGCAGACAAACACACAAGTAAACGCTTACCTTACTGGCTATATATAGATGAAACGAGCAGGGCATCGTCATCAGGCGATTGTAGCATCCTGTCTCTCTCTCGCGTATCATATTACCGGCCAAAGATATAACGATAAAAAAGATGGCAAACATACTCCATGCGGGTACGTTATGTTGCGTAGAATTGGGAACAATTTTTGCTTTACCCGATTGGGCGTATGATTCGTCTATCACAATCAACTGTTCCGTGTCTATGTTAAGTTTGATTGGCATCGGCACAATACGGTTTACTTGTCGCGCAATTTCGGATAGTAACAATTGATTTTGTATCGTTAAAGCATTCTCTCGCAGGGCTTGAATAAGCGAAATCCGAAAGGAAGACTTTGTCATTGGGTCAAATAATAGTTGTATTTCAAGCGGTTGCATCGTCGTTTGGGGTGATTCATCCTCTTCGCCATTGAATGCTTGTTCGACACCCCGTCGTACATTTTCCCGTAAATTAGCCGTGGAATTAGCAGGTATAATGACGCCTATCATGTAATCGCCTTGCGAAACGGCTTCTTCTACTTCCTGTTTAGTAAAGATGCGTCCGTTTACTTCGGTTGTGATTTCAAAGATATGGCTATCAGCTATCCGGCGACTGATCATACAACCTAACGAATCGTTGTCGCTGTTAAGTAAAACCAACGGGATGCGGTTTTCGTTTACCGACCGAAAAGTGCTGTCTTGTAGATATGTCATTAGCAGTACTAACGTCCAGGGCATCAGGAAAAGTAAAACAACGCCCCAGAAGTCGCGTACTAACAGCAGGAAGTCTTTTTTTACAAGGTTTGAGAAATTTTTCATGATCAATGCTCCGGCATCCTGCCGGAGTTACATTTATTAATAAAAAGTTCTTCGAGTGATGTGACGAATGCTTCTCGGATGAGTTCGTCTGGAACACCCTGACAGATGACCCGGCCATGGTTGATCAAGGCTACATGGGTACATAACTGTTCGGCTTCTTTCATGTCGTGCGAAGTATAAACTATCGTCATCCCTTGCCGGTAAAGGCTTTTCAGGTTTTGTATAATGGCCTGCTTCGAATGGACATCGACGCCGGTAGTAGGCTCATCTAAAAAAAGCAAAGAAGGTTTATGTAGCAACGCGGCAATCAGATTGACCTGCCGTTTCATCCCTCCGGACAAGTGGACAGTTTTCTTCCTGCAATGCGAAATCAATCCGAAATCATTCAGGTAGGTGTTAATTCGTTGGTTCAGTTCGCCTGAAGGCAAGTTGTACATACCGCCGTAAAACCGAAGGTTCTCCGTCACAGTCAGTTCGGGATATAATGCTATATCCTGTGGAACGACGCCAATTAGCGGTTTAATCTTCACCATCAACTGTTGCACGTCAAAGCCCTGAATACGAACCTGCCCGCTATCGAAGGGAAGTAGTCCGCACAAAACAGAAATAGTCGTCGTCTTTCCCGCTCCATTCGGCCCTAACAGCCCGAAGAACATACCTTGCTCAATATGCAATGTCAGTCTATCAAGCGCTGGCTGCGACGCCTGCCGATAGGTCTTAATTAAATCCTGTATGTGAATGCCTTTTTCCAATGAGCAACAACCTCTAAATTAAAGCTGCAAAATTACTAATTTTCTTTGGAATAAATAAAAACAGGACTAAAAACCTCGAAATGACAAAAATGCTCGCGCGGAATACAACATCCCCCTGCCCCCATTTTTCTTCACTTCGTAAAGAGACAGATTATTTTTAAACATCAAGGAACGTTCAAAGTGGGACTATGCCCCCATTACAGTCTTTTCCAAGTCAATAAAGAACTCTTCTTCCTGTTTGCCGATAGCTTTTAGCAGGTCGCCAATGGTCTGGTAGTCCACATCACCCGAAGAGCGGTTTTTTGATATTCGTCCGGCTTCGGTTGCAAAGATACGCCATTGGTCGCCGATGTCGGTCAGCCGTTTGGAAAAGTCATTCAGTTCGTGGATGCCGGTTATCTGGGCTGCCTCTTGCAGGAAGGCGGCATACAGGAAACGAAACCCTGCGCCACCCGTCCCTATCTCTTCCATCATCCTTATCAGTTGAGCTAAATGAAGAGCCGCTTTTCTTTCGCCGTATTTCTTAGGGAACTTGGGTATCTTATTGCCGAGATGCCGGAAGGCATTGACCCCGACGTAGGGCATCGGACCCGGCTCGTGTACCATACGACGGCAGTTTTTAAGAATGGCTTCCCGTATTAACCGGTTCAAATCCGGCTCTTTATCAGGCAAAGACCTTATCCAATAGAGCTTGCCGAATGGCGGATAGGTGCCTTTTGCAAAACGGGCGCGCTGCAGGTCTGTAGCCGATATCGTCACTTTCTCCAACGCAATGGGGTCGCTGAGCAGGTAGTTATCTGCTTCTTTTCCGATGACGCAAATATTGTGCGCATTAAAATGAAACCGGTAAGCCAACGGCATATAGGGCAAGTAATACATCCCGACAACGCATCCAGTAGGAATACCTTTTTCCAACAGTTCATCTAACTTCTTACCAGCCTTTTTTTTATTGATGAAAAGCGTCTTGTTTATCTTAAATCCGAGCAGTCGGGTTACACGCGCGAAAATAACGCCCGGCAACGGTCGAAAGGACGTAACAGGGAACCCCGCTAATTTGACAAAAGGTAAATGTACGAAAAACAGGGAAGCGGATAATCCGAATATCAGAGGCTCGGAATAACGGTACCCGTAATAACGTAAAAGATTGGCTGTTACGCCATTTTCACAATGAGCCGACGGGTGGTGTTCAAAAGCTATTTCCATTCGTCCATCCGTTTAAGTTCGTCCACTGTGATACGCATAGCCTCGGCATACAACTGTAAAGTCGCTGCATCAGCCCGTAAAAAATCCTCATATCTTAAATGTTTTCTTATTTTCCGTTTAGGGACACCCGAATAAGCAGATAACAGGCTGATATCTAATAGCGATTTTTTCAGATGATAGGCTAACGGACTGGTTTTTTTGTCCATGACCTGACAGCGTATCGCCTCACATTGCTCGCGAATATCGTCCCATACAATCCCTAATGCATCATTTTTCACGTTCCACCCGTCGCTAATGACAGGCGCATACCGGCCATTTTCATCTATGGCATACATGATATCCCTGACTATTTTATCTTTAAAATAGAGCAAGTCTTGCGGAACGTCTTCTTTCTTCATCTTAACAAACTGTCAATAAAATGTATGCGTAGGAGAAACGGGCGCTTTCGGGCACCATAATCAATATCCGGTCGCCTTTTTTAACACGCCCCGAACGGTCTAACCCTTCCAACATGGCAAACGGGGAAACCGAAGCCACATTGCCGATTTCGGGTAGATTGACAAACCATTTATGCTTAGGCACATCGTAGCCATACAAAGCCCATTCTTCTTCAATCTTCTTCTCAAAATACATCGAAGAAAGATGCGGCAGATACCAGTCAATCGTAGAAGGGTCGAAATGACGTTTTTCAATAATATCCTGCATAAACCGCCCGCCTAATTTAATGATATGCTCATCCAATAGTTTCGTATCCTGTTTCAACGAAAAAATCGATCGGTTGAGCCATTCTGTTTCAGGAAACGATGCCCATCCTACTAACTCGCCTGCACTGTTTTTTTCGGCGCCGGCACACATGCAAGTTTCTAATTCGTTGGCGTATGACTTTAGTTCTATCCATTCTATCCGGTAAGAAAACCCTTTTTCAGCGGGTTTATCCTGCAATAAAACGGCTACGCTTCCATCGGACAACATCCACCGCAGAAACTCTTTTTCGAAAGCTAATATCGGTCTTTTACTCAACTGGTTGATTAGCTCGGATTCCTTTTCAAAATAACGCGCCATCATCCATGCCGAGAGACGCTCGGATGCCACACAAACGGCATTTTGAGAATTGCCTGCTAACGTCGAAAAGTAGGCATATTTCAAAGCGTAAATACCGGCACAACAAGAGCCGGAAAACGAGACTACTTCGATATCCCGACTGCCTTTCAGTTCGCCGTGCACCATCACACCATGCGATGGCATCACCTGTTCGGGCGAAGCCGTACCGCAGGCGAGCAAGTCTATCCGGTCTACTGTCAATTGGTCATCCAATAGCCCTTTGACGGCCTTGGTAGCCATTTGTACATTCGTATGCGTCACCTCACCTTTTTTATTTAGCGCATAATATCGGCTGTTGATGCCGTTCTTGCCAAGTATTAACCGTTTAGCAAGCAGAGACTTCTCATTTACTAATCCGATATACGCCTCCATCTCGTCATTCCCAACAGGCTCATTTGGGAAAAATGCCGAGAAGCGGTTGATATAAACATTTTTATTCATAATTGATAGTTAATAAAGATGATAGCATACCTCTTGTTTGGTGCGTTGAAAATATTTCCGTAAAAAGGGATAAGCCAGGTAGAAAAAAATCATACCTATCGGCGATACTACATACAATACAAAAAAAAGATAATAGCTAAAAAGACGCAGGTATGGTTTCCGTTTTGGGTCGTTATACGTCCCTTTTTGCAGAATATACCTGGCCCATTGCCCCCATAACTTATAACCGTTTTTTTCGATAAAATAGACGGTTGGAAGAAAGGAGACAGCCTCCTTTTTCATCAGCTTTTCCTGCAAACCGGCAAAATGGTCGCTTTCCAACGCTTCCTGAATAATCTCACCAAAACACGTCGCATTTTCAATATCTTTTAGAGATACTCCGGCTGCCGGAAGCAGTCGTGTCGCTGCTTTTTTGTTGTATAAAAGCCATCTAATAATCGTGATAACGCTGATTAGGTTGGGCGTTTTGTCCTGCAAAGAGATAAATCCGACATAGTGTCCGCCGCAAGTGCGGATATATTCGCGCGTAAGCTGCTGCGTCATCACCCACATGTTACGGCAACCCATCGTCACAACGATATCCCGCCCTTTCAAGTAGGCTTGTATCTCAGGTGATTGGAAAAATGAATGAATCGGGACAGACCAAGATAAATACCAGCTTTGACCGGCAATAATGACTAAGTCGGCATCCATCACATCGCTTAAATCGATGGGTTTCAACTGACATGGAACTCCCATTCGCGATTCGGGAAACACCTGAAAAAAATCCATAGCCGACCACGGAAAAGGGAACGGTGTCTCGGGAATAATCTCTTTCCGCAAGACTTCACATCCCGCCTGCATCAGCGGCATGCAAATTTTTTCGGCAATTTGTAACGCCTGCCCTGTTTGCGTATAGTAGAATAATACGATTTTCTTACGTAGTTCTTTCATCATTTTTTTGCAAAAAACGGTCGCAAAGTTACAAGATTTTTTTTTATTTTTGCACATCTTCCTCCGGTTTGTAAAAAAAACCGATTTTTTATACTACAAATCTCTTTTTTCAGGGGAAAAAGACCTTTTAATGGACTGTATGCAGAAGAGTGGAGCTTCCGCCAACTCCCCCGTCCCCGTGGCGGAAGGTGAGGGTTGGGGGGATGGAGGCGCAGTTGGAGGCGAGGGCGAAGCGGTCGGGGTCTGGTTCTAAGGCGGTTATTTTAAGGCGTTTCTTAACTAAGGACAGGAGTAAGGGGTATTCGCCGTAGCCGGTGTTGGGGAGGGTTATCTCGCCTTCGTCGGGCATAGAGGCTATTTCGGTGGCATAGTTGTTGTGTTGCTTGAGGTTACGACGCACTTCTCGCTCGATGGCGCTCCCTTTGTAGAGGTAGTTTTTCATGACTAAGTCGGCATAATAGGCGGGTGTTTCTATCGCGTCGCACATCTTTTGATATTCGGTTTGATAATAACGACGGACTTCCCTTGAACGCGAGGAATAACCCTGGCTGAACCGAGAGTCGTCGGGGGTGATGCGTGGCATGATCTGTATATGTATTTGTCCTTTGCGTAACATAAATTCATTTTTCGGTAAGACATGACCCACTCCATGTAGCATCACTGGGATAAGGTCTAACTGCAACAACTCGGCAAGGTAAAACGCCCCGCGATGAAAGCGCTTGATAGTGCAGTCGGGCGAGCGCGTTCCTTCGGGGAAGACGACAATAGAATAACCCCGACGGATGGCGTCCTGCAGTTGCACCATCGCCTTTTCTATCCCGTTAGAGACCGGATAGTAATCGGCATACTTTATCATCCGACCGTAAAAGGGGGAGTTCCAAACCCAATCATTGGTCAGGATTATCAACTTAGGCGTCAGCATCATGATACACATCAGGTCGAGATGCGCCTGGTGATTGCAGATAATAACGCCCGGCTTGTCGAATGTCTCACCCGAAAGATTGTGACAAACGGTCTTTACCTGCGGGACACGATAGATTACAAACTTGGTTATCCGGCATAATATTTTATGGAATAGCAATTTTTTCTTTTCTGTCCGTCGTCCGAATGTAAACATTATCCAGCCTGTCAGCGTGATGAGGGTACTCAAAACAAGGAAGACAAGGAACGAATAAATCAGGCTGAGCAGGTTGAGCAGCGTGACGGGCATCAAGCGTTTTTGACCTTTGCGCATCGTCAGCAGTCGAAAAAGCAACGAAGGTAAAATGTATGCCATGATGACAACCGTAAGCATTCCTACAATCGTGACTTCGGCTAAAGAGCGAAGGGCCGGATGACGGGCGAAAATCAACATCCCCATACCTGTCAGCATAATCAAAGCTGAGAGCGTTATACTTTTTTTGTACGATGTCAGTATCTTGCGACGGTAGGCGTATTCGTGCATCATCCCTTCGGTCATCAATATCGTATAATCGTCGCCCTGACCGAAGATAAAAGTAGCTAATATGATATTGACGATATTGAACCGGATGTCGAAGAGGTTCATAATGCCGAGTATCCATATCCAACTGAGCGCCAACGGCAGGAAGGCTATCAGACTCAATTCGATACGCCCAAAGGAGAAAAGCAGAAAGGCAAAGACGATGATTCCGCAAACCCACAGCACATAGTCGAACTGCTCGGAAAGAGATGAAACCATCCGGCGGGTGATAGTCCCTGCGTCAAAAGCGATTGAATAGGCCTCATCGGCTTTTTGCAATCGTGAAAAATTGATTAATTGATTAACCGAATCTTCCTTTTGCTCGCGCGGATTTTCATATCCCCCTGCCCCCCTGCCTGTCGGCAGACACGGCTTTAAAGGGAGAATTGTGTCGTTCAGCAAAGTTTCTATCTCCGGAGCTTTGGCAGCATCCATATATAATAAATGTATAACTGCCGCTCTTTTCCCCTTTTCGACGATGTAATTTTTTGCAACAGTTTCCCTTAACGGGTTGAAATGCGACACATCGACAACGTCCCATGAACGAAATAACATCTTAATAAACGACGCAAAAGCTTCTTCCCGAAACCCCGCCTTTTGGGCTTCTTCAGAAAAGATAGCTACTACACTGTCGCGTCTTGTACTCCAAAAATCTTCCCACCGTTTTAATAATGATGTCTGTCGGGTGCGTGAAGGGAAAAAATCACCTATCCCGCCTATTCGGTAAATTTTGTTCGCATCCACTAACGACTGCAACAAAGGCGTCCGTTGTTCGCTAACAGCGAGAACGGTTTCCAAGTCTTTGCCTTCGGTAACATGGTACATGACATGTTGATTATTGTTCAACAAATCCATCATTTTCTCAAACGATTTCTTATGCGACGCGGTCATGTAGTTAATCTTCTGCATATCGGTCTCAAAACATGTATCTCCGCTGAAAAAACTAAAAAATACCGTCATCACGATAATGACAGCCACTAATATCCGGTTCTTCTCAAAGGGGCGGGCTATCAATTGTTCAAACAGAGACTTTTTAGCCGGAGGATAATCGCCCATACCGTTCAAACAGTTTTTTTTGACAGGAAGAAAATGCGGAAGAAAAAACAAGACAAAAAAGATAGTCCCTATCAGCAAAAAAGCAGCAAAAAGCCCCAAGTCTTTCATTGCATCGGAGCCGATAAAGACAAGGCTCAGGAAAGCGCCAACGGTTGTAATATTTCCGATAGTCAAAGGTTCGGCTACATCTTTCAGGATAGTCTGTGTATCAGGCGCATGACTGTGATACTCCAAAAAATGAAGCGGATAGTTGATGGCTATCCCAAACATGATAGAGCTGATCCCAATCGCAATAATTGACACATCACCGCTTATCAGATTGAGCGCTGCCAGCGATAGAAGTCCGCCAAAACCGACTGAAGCAAAAACAAGCATTATCTTTCGCCCGCTGCGAAAGGCATAAATCATCAATGCGAGTATGATACACACTGCTAACGACATCGAAAACAGCGTGTCTTTTTGTATCTGGCGCGCATTGGAAAGCCCAATCTCCGAAGCGCTGAAACTTTCAATTATCACGCCAGGAAACTCTTTTTCCGTCTCAGCAATTAATAACTTAAAAGTGTCAAGAAAAAGTGCATTCCTGCCTGTTTCGCTTGCCGATAGCGCGCTTTCAACAAACAGAATAGCCTGATTATCCTCGTCAAACAAATGATCATCGTACAGTTGGAATCTATCGTCAACCTTGAAGTTTTGCAATTTTTGTATCACCTCCGCAGCCAATTGCAAGGGGTCTTTTAAAATATTATTTTTCACAACCGCACCGCCCAACGAGGAGAGTATACCCCTATTGATATCTAATTGACGAGTTATAGCCGCACGTGTAACTAATGAATCCAAGCGTCGATAATCGTCCTCACCTAAAAAATAGGGCATATTTTCAACAACAAAAGACGACAGTTCCAACATTTCCTGCGTATCAACTTTATAAAAAATGCTTTTGATAACCGTCGAATCCAAACGTGCTTCCAACCGCCCAACCAGCGCATCAACAGCCGCTATCAGTAATTGAGAATTATTAGAATCGGAGGAATCAAAAAAATCATGGTCTATGCGACAAGAAACCGTTATTGTATTCGACGAAGCAACATATTGATACGCATTATTTACACGTTCATTCTCCTTATTTTCAGGCAAAAACCGTGCAATATCTTCCTTAAACCGAATATGATAAGCAGAGCAGGCAAGCAACACAACAAGCAGCGCCAGCAAACCACAAAGCCACCCCCCGTGTTTGCTAAAAAATTCATAAACAGTAATAACCCCCCTTGTCATGCAAAAAATTATTAAAAAAATCCGTTCAAGTTCCTGAAACAAGTTCAGGACGTCATCTGAATGCCAATAATTTCTTCCGCAACGCCAAAAACCCCATCATCGGATACCCATAAACGGCAGCCAAAATCGTTAGGCAGCTATTCAGCAAACTGATCCGCAGGAAATCCATCGTCGGCCTAAAATGCGTAACGCGCTCATTTCCTGAAGGATAATAAACATGTATCGCAACAGGCACAATTCGAATCCCCTTCCAAGCCGCCCGAACTAACATTTCCAATTCCGCCTCATAGCGCGTAGTCAGTGGTCGCAACCCTTTCATAGTCGCCAGTGGATAGAGGCGGAAGCCGTTCTGCGTATCTTTTAGCCGGTTTCCCGTCTGAACAGCAAACCAAAAATTCGAAAACTTATTCGCAAAACTATTTTTACCCGGCATGTTCCCCGCCGCCACACGTTGCCCCATGAGCAACGTCCCTGGAAATTTCAGTGCACAATCCACAAAACAAACAATCTCAGCCGGCAAATGTTGTCCATCGGAATCAATCGTGATAGCATTTTTATACCCTAAACCTTCAGCGATGTTAAAACCTTTTTTTAGTGCATAGCCTTTCCCATGATTAGGCATATAGGAAACAATATGTATTCTATCTGAATACCTGTCCAATATTTTAGCCGTATCATCCGTAGAGCCATCGTTCACCACAACAACAGAAGAGGTGTATTGGAGGATACCGTCCAACACCTCCGTTAGTGTCTTTTGATTATTATACGTCGGTACAACGACACAGACCTGATGCGCCTCCATCCTTTGCTGTAATGAAACTGTCATCTGCATACTTAATTACGAATAAAGACATACATATTTTTCTCTAAACTCTAAACTCTAAACTCTTAGCCCCATCGTCGATTTCGAAAAAATCTTATCATCCAAATACAGCACAGTTGAAACGGCTATCTGTCCATTGTCCTGGATAGTAAAAGACAGGTTTGCAGCTATTTCCGGCGTCTCCAAAGGGTTGATGACATGCAGAAACTTCATGTTTTTGACTGAGCAAACAAACATATCTCTATTATAAAAAACCGAGGCAAGCTCTTTTATCAACTGCACGATACAAGCACCCGGCATAATCGGGTTACCGGCAAAATGCGCCTGAAAAATGGGATGATTAGCATTCAAGGCTAAGCGGCAGGTGCATCCGTTCTCGCGATCAGCAGTCTCCGTTATCGAAAAAAAAGTATCTTTTAACATTTACAGGATCATTTTATCTGAGTTTAGTTCGCCCATTTTTCTCAACTCATATAACAGGTTACGGCGGCTGTTTATCAACCTTACTGAGCCATCCGGCCCCACGATAAGTTGTTTTTTCTTAAAATTGACAATGCGGTTCTCATTTTGTTCAAAACGTTTAAGGCGCTTATAGAAGGCTGCTTCCGGATTATCTATCTGAATGAAGAGGTACAAATCGTCGGCAACCGTCTTTTTAATGTACCATTTATCCATCATCGGGATGACGTTTAACAGCTTACACTTCTTATCGGTAATGGTAAAATCGAAAGCCTTTGCGCCCATTTCGTGCATCAATGCGCCTGCCCATTCACTGTCTTTCCTTTTAAGAACTAAAAGCCCGGAGACACTGTTTTTGGGCGTTTTAAGTGCAAAACGATAAATGTTCCTTACATCATCGGAGCGCAAATCAGGCGTCCACACGGAAAAATCCGAAGCGCGCGCATCCGGCGCACGTTTGACGACAGGCGTAACAGACGAACAGCCAACCGTCGTAATAAGCAACAGCCAGCACAAAAAGAAGATTTTATCCTGAAAAAGCATAAATTAATTAGGTATTGTTAATTACTTAAAGGTGTCATCGTGTATCGGCGCATTGACCTGAAGGTTTTTCAGCGTGATAGAAGTTTTATCGCCCCCTTTTTCAATCAGCTCGATAGAGCGTATCCGGTTGTCTTGTTTGCCGATAAACAGATGAATAGCCGCAAACAGGTCTCTTACCTCTTTTTTCTTTGGCACAAGAACAACCTTAAAATCATCTTTTCCAACTGAGAACTGCGTATCAAAGTCGGGCGAATCGACCAGGTTGCTCCCACTAATACCTCCTATCAACACTTTACTGATCTCGTTAAACAGCTTGCTTTGATTGGTCGGCGTGGTCGTTGTTTGACCGCCCGACGTCATTTTCATCGACTGCCCGTCTATCGAAAAGGCATACTGATAGGGACTTGTATATTCCAACCGAACCTTATTCGGTTTTTTGAAATAGATTTTACCCACAGAGGTAATCTTATCGTCCATCAAAGACAATTCCCTAACCTGAGTAAACTCACTCTGCATCGTATTCATTTCGCCCGCCGCTTGCGAAATCTTACCCACGACTTCTTGCTTCTGACTATCAGTAGCGTTCTGATACTGTGCCGATAACGTCGCTACAACAACGACCATCCCTAAAAACAAAACTATCAATTTCCTCATACCAAGATTTTCCTCTCCAAATGTTAGAATGCCGCAAAATTACAAAATTTTTCAACACCCCCTTATTATATATTTTTTTCATTCCTGAAAGATTTTCAATGCGTATTCAAAGTAAAATATATTTCACTGTATATCAGCCGTATAGTCATTGTTTCGCAAAAAAAATCAAAATTAAATGATAATTTAATCAATTATTAACATTAAGATTCAATAATTTTTATAACCTTTGCACACAAATATATCGAAGATAATACACTTCTGTGGGCTACAAGTTGTCGATAAATTTCAATCATTCGCATATCTAACAATCTAATTATAAATGTTATAATATTTTATGGGCAAGACAAATTTTAATGTACCGGTGTCAATACAAATTAATGTCCAAAGTGGGGACAGTACCACTTGTAAAATAGAAACCCGTCGTTTCGGGTTATTAGCTGATAACAGGAAAATCGACCTGAAAAAAGTCGATAGGTTTGTCAGCAAAATAGAAGAAAACAGGTACTATTCAAGGTATCCTATTTTTTGCTATGAAGCCACCAATATGGCGGCTATTGACCAGAATATCACTGATTTAAATGGGGAACAAATTCCTTCCGACATGTTAGCAGAATACCTTATTCTTTCAGACGGGCAGCATAGAGTAGCAGCTTTTATCGCTTACAACGACCAAAGACCTGACGATACCCAAGTTATTCCGAATGTGAACATCATAAACGCTGAAAGTGTCGATGACGTTTTGCAATTTTTAGTTGCTGTTAATACGGCAGGAAGTGATTGGACAGTTGCCGAAAGATGGCAAATAGCAAGAAACCTTCGGAATAAATTTGCAGACAAGGTAATCGGATTGATTAACGACTACAATTTTAGTTCAAGCACTGCTTCAATAGTGTATTTAGGAAAGCGGATTAATAAAAAACAATTTGATGATATTCTGCATGGAAATTTGTCTGCATTAGAAAACTTGGACGAAGAACGCATAGAGGTTGGCGACAAATTTTTAGAAATTGGATACGAAGTATTAGGCGAAGGATTTGAAAAACTGCTAAAAAAACATCATTACATAGACGGCTTAGACGAATATTGCAAAGGAAAAAGTTATGAAGCAGGATTTGAAAGAATGAAAAAAATCAGCCCAGACGATTACAGAAAGGTTCGCTCAAAAGATGACTTTAGAGACTTGTTAAAGAAAGCCAAATAATTGAGCAAGTTTTTGTTGTTCTCCCTTTGAGACGTAGAAACAGACTGAAAAATAATGAACCGCGACTGACTACCAACATATAAGCATATCTAAGCAGTGAGTTATATGAGAAAGATATTCGTTTTTGTGTCAATAGTTCTTTTGACAGGATGCGCTTCTTCGAGGATGAACACAAAGAGCCAGTTGAGGTCGTATACTCCCATTCCGGTAACAACCAAAAGGCTTGACATTCCAAAATATGAGGCTGAACACCCGTTCAACGGGTATCCTTATGCTTATTGGCATTTTTGCAAACAGAAAGAAAAACAGCTTGGCTTAGAAAACCCTGAGGTTTCAAATAGCAGTTTGATATTTCGTATTTGGATAACAGACCCGGTTGGAACAAAAGGACAGCCTCACGTTCTACTTGAAATAAAAAACGATTCGAATGTATGGAGGGCTTGTTTATATGCTATGCTTGTGGATTTTAATTTGAACAAGCTCTCAGAAAAGATTGTGAAATTTGAAAAAATAGAAATAGCTCCGCTGTACGATGATTGGGATTATCTATTTGATAGACTGTATGAGCTTAAATTTGACGTTTTGCCAACCGATAATGCGATACCCAATTATTATGCTGACAGTTTGGGCTACGACAACAATTTACCTGCTTTTTCTTTTGAATATGCAACAAAATATAAGTATCGCTTTTATCAATACAAAGACATCAAACGAAAAGCAGATGATTTTTGGCAAGCCGAAAATGTTCTGGAGATTTTCGATTTACTAAACGACGAGTTAGACTTGAACGATTTAATAGATGATTTATTTGATTCACTTGAACAGGATGAAGGAGCCATAGACCACGACTGTAAGGGAATAGACTATGCTTTAAGAGTTGATGCAGGCGCCTTTGTGCCATTGAATAGCTTGAAAAAAAATTTGGGAGTAAACCCTCACATCGGATTATTTATTGGCCTTCCTTACAATGAGAAGTATAGAATCGACATGGGGCTCAGTGTTTTTATGCCTGTCAACCGAAAGGAGTTGGCATATTATTTGCCCAATGAAACACTTACAGGCAAAGCCGATTTGAGTGGAGCAATAGGACTTTGGCTAAGCAGAACGGATTGCCTAAGAAACTGCTGGGTTATTGATAATAGATTTGGCACAGGATTGGGTATATTGGGTACAAACATAAAAAAAGACAAGCCAAAAGACGAAGATGATGAATGGTATAGCGCAGAAACCATTTTTTTCTCACTTGGGACAGGTATAAGAAAAGGCAATTTAGGTTTGGGGTTCAATTATTTTTTTGTTCCCTATAACGCATTCAGGAAAAACTTAAAGTCTGACTTTGGCTCTCAATACTTGACCATTAGCGCTTATTATACTTTTTGATTAATAAATAAGAATATGAAAGTAGGATTATTTGGCATCGGGTTAGAAACGTACTGGCCCCAGTTTAATGGGCTATTGGAGCGTTTAGAAGGTTATATGGCGGTTATCAAGTCGCGGTTAGAAAGCATGGAGGTGGCGGTTGTTGATGCGGGCATGGTCGACAGCCCCGAAAAAGCGCAGGCAGCGGCAGCCTGTCTGAAAGCGGAAAATATTGAAATGGTCTTTCTGTATATCTCCACTTATGCGCTGTCGTCGACGGTTTTACCCATCGTGCAGCAGTTAAAAACGCCGGTTATCCTCCTGAACCTGCAACCGGTTGCCGCTATTGACTATGAGAAACTTAATGCGATGAGCGACCGTGGTGATAAAACGGGCGAATGGTTAGCGCACTGCCAGGCTTGCTCCATTCCCGAAATAGCCTGCATACTGAATCGCGCCCGTTTAGGCTATGAAATTGTGTCGGGTTATCTATCCGACGAAGCGGCATGGACGGAAATCAAGGAATGGATGGAAGCTGCCAAAGTGAAGTTTGCGTTGAACCATAGCCGGACAGGTATACTCGGCCATTATTATGGCGGTATGCTTGACGTCTATACCGATCTGACCCAAGTGGCCGTCACTTTCGGTACACATATCGAAATGGTTGAGATGTGCGAACTGAAAGCGTTGCGTGACGAGGTTGTTAAAGAAGAACTCAATCAGAAGATAGACGAGTTCGGGAAGTTGTTTGAAATTTCGCCTGAATGTGAGGGCGGGGAAGTTGAACGCGCTGCGCTGACATCGGTTGCATTGGACAAGTTAGTCGTTACCCGCCGTATAGATGCGCTTGCCTATTATTATGAAGGTCATAGCGGCAATGAGTATGAAAATATTGTGACTTCTGTCATTGCGGGCAACACGTTGCTTACCGGCAAAGGGATACCTGTTGCGGGCGAATGCGAAGTGAAAAACCTGCTGGCGATGAAGATATTGTCGGAGTTTGGCGCAGGCGGTTCGTTTTCCGAGTTTTATGCGATGGATTTTAGGGACGATGTCATTCTGTTAGGTCACGACGGGCCTGCCCATTTTAACATGGCTGAGGAGCGTGTCAAATTAGTACCGCTTTCGGTCTATCATGGCAAGCCGGGCAAAGGACTGTCAATCCAGATGTCTGTAAAACAAGGCCCTGTAACTATCCTTTCGGTAGTTGAAGAAAAGACGGGTTTTTCGTTGTTAGTAGCTGAGGGCGAATCGGTTGCGGGTCAGACGATGCAGATAGGCAATACCAATAGCCGTTACCGGTTTGACATGCCTGTTAAAACATTCATCGAACAATGGTCGAAAGCCGGCCCATCACACCATTGCGCCATCGGCACAGGACACATAGCCGGCAAGATTAAAAAACTTGCCTGTTTATTACAAATCCCTGCAAAAGAAATTTCATAATCGGCAGGATAATCAGTACAGAGACACAGAGGTCTCAGCGTTGCACAGCGTATAAGTACCTTAGGATGGGCCTACTAAATAGCAGGTTACCGGCGGTTCTTTTTCCTTTTCTTCCTTTTCTTTGTGGCAACTGCTCAATAAGACTAAGAGGGCTATCCCTATCAGGATTTTGTACCTTGACAGTAAACGGATGTTGAACCGGTTGGTCAGTATCAGCAACGTATTATATAAACCTTTGTAAATTACTGTTTTCATATCGCAAAAGGGGTTAATTTTAATGTATGGACGATGGGGTCTTCCCGTTGTAATGAATATCCCATTTGTTCGGAAGCAGCCCGGCAACCGCCTTTACAATCCTGCAGCCGGATACAGTTCAGGCAGAATGCCGGTTTGCTGTCTATCCAATCCACGAGATAAGGGCCTGCAAAAATATCAGCCAACGACTGTTTGTAAATATTACCGGCATTGACGGGCGAATGATTGCATAGACGCAAGTTCCCGTCAAGGTCAAAGGTAAGCGGACGCCGGTAGACATCATTTGAACAGACACCGAAGCGGATATGTGGATAATCATCCGGATCGAGCAGACAGAAGGGGGTGCAAACACCGGAAAAGATGCTTATCGCCTGACTTCCTGCATAATCGTTCAATTGCCGGAACACGTTCCTCAACTGATTTGCGCTGGCCGACAAGTCAGGGTGGTTCATCCCTTCACCTCCTATGTTGTAACGATTCACCATGATACTTTTTATTCCCTGTCGATGAAAAAACCGGACAGTCTCAACAATATCCTGGCAATTGAGCGAAGTAACGACAATAAGTACTGTAACAGGTATTTCGCTTTCAACCATTATTTGAATATTTTCAATCGCTTTGACATACGAGCCTTCTACTCTGGCGATGCGGTCATGCACTTTGGGTTGGTATGAGTGGATAGAAAACTCCATCCTGTCGACTTTCATTCGGGCCAATTGGCGGTAAACTTCGGCAGGCGCGTTTCCGTTTGTGATGACAGTCACCCGTTTGCCTTGCAGTTTGGCGTGCAGGACTATTTCTGTGAAACGCTCACTGATACAGGGTTCGCCTCCCGAAAATGTAAGATGTTGGACGGTCGTTTTAAGGAGTAGATGCTTTAACAACCGGAAGGCTTTTTCATAAGACCCTAACTCGGTTGCCTCCGAATGATTATAACAATGAACGCAATGCAGGTTGCAGAAATGCGTCATTTCAATAATGGCAAAGTTCAGATGTTCCGGAGTCGTCATGCAAAAAAAGTATTATGTATCATAGATGCAAAAAATGATACAAACGTTGCATGAAGGCAATTTTTTTTATTCTTTTGTCTCCCTGTAGTCGAAGAATTTGATTACTTTGCGGCTGGTAGGGGGCATTTGTTTCTTTGTTATGAGTTCTATCGGTTCGAGTACAATGTCGGGAGCAACACGAATGCGTGAACGAAACAGGTCTTTTATATGTTTGATAAACAGCTCTCCGGAATGCTCGCTGCCCACTAAGATTCGTATGCCATCAGTGCCTATCGTATTGGTATAGACCTCAACGATATAGTTCTTGACTTCGGGAATATTTTCTAATATATCATATAAGGAAGCTGGATAGAGGGTTGTACCTTTGTATTTTATCATTTGTCCTTTGCGACCCAGGATAGGCCCGATACGTAGCGTGTTACGTCCGCACGAACAAGGCTCTTCAAAATGGTAACAGATATCGCCTGTTTTGAAACGCAGTAACGGCATCCCTTCGACATCTAATGTAGTTATCGTTATCTCGCCGGCCTCGTCGGCTTTTACCGGACGGTTGTTATCGTCTAAAAACTCAACAATGGTCAGGTTTGGCTTGTGGTGTGCGCCGTTTTCTTTGACACATTCATTGAACGACGACTGCATCTCGGTAGAGGCATAGTTGACCATCATAGCCAGTTCAGGCCATAAGGCATGAATCTTTTCGCCGAGGATGTTATACCGGTGGTCGTTAGCTCTAACCGATTCGCCGACGCAGATAGCGCGTTTTATCGACGAGTTACGATAGTCTATGTGGTGCGTTTGGGCAAAGTCAATCAGCTTCAGCAAAAACGATGGCACGCAAATCAATACCGTCGGATGAATGCGTTTGATTGTACTCCATTGCAGTTCGGGGATACCGTTCCCGACGCGGATAATCCCTGAGCCAAACTTCAGACTGCCCAGAAAACTTGCATTACCGGCCATAAAACAGCGGTCGATGGTCACCATGAGTTGGATGATGTCTGAAGGGGTACAGCCGGCAATTTCGTATGACAACGATTCGCTCAGCCCGAGCCGTCGCAAGTCGTTTTCGGTATCGGCAAAAGTAACAGGGTCGCCTAACGTACCCGATGTAGTTACGTAGTCTAAAATCTTTGTTTGAAGCACGCAAAGGAAATCCATATTCCGTAACTGGACATCCTGCTTGGTGGTTACGGGAATCTGTTGCAGGTCTTCGATTGTCCTGATTTTCGAAATATCGATTTTCTCTTTCGCAAACAGTTCCTTATAAAATGGCGACCGGCTATTGACATACGCCAAAGTATCAGCCAATCTCTTTTCCTGATAAGCCGTTATCTCCACCATTGGGAGATATTGAAATTTAATGTAGTCCATCTGATGTTCTAAGTTTAAAAAAATCTTCAATCCTGTTAGGGATTCAATGTGTGCAAGACGTCTATTTCAAAGATGATGAAACGTTTACCTATTAAAAGGGTGCAAGGTTGGCAGAGTTCCTGACGGGGTTGGCGTAAATATCTAAAAATAACGACTTCAATATGTCCTTATCGCCTTCCACTTGCTTCAATATATATGCGCAACGCTTTTCGAAAGCCTCTTTTTCTGTTGGGGTATAATGATGGGCGTAAACGCTGTGACCGGAGCGAATATCGTGCGCTATATAGTTGTTATTAAACAATTTATACCGCTCATAAATTTTCCGGTCGATGAGCGTTGCCACATTTTTGTAAAACTCATTGGGAGTTTTCGTGTCAAACAGGAGTTCGTCGCCTGTAATCGGTCGGCCCAAGCTTAAATGTACCTGCCCTTTGGGTTGCATGATACCTGTCAGGATACTGTTCAGGTCTTCGCCGGGTTGTTTGACGTATTTTTGGCCGTTTAACGACAGGTATAACTCACGGGTCTTTAGGAAATCGCATGGTTCTATCTGGTAGGAGATAGCAATAGGAACGACATGAAGCTCGTCTATCGCGCGAATCAGGTCGGACGGTTTGCTCATGCAAAACATTTTGATAATACCCTGGTCGGTGGCGTCGTTGCCGTCTTTCGTCCGGCCATTGCGTTGTGCTATCCAGACAGATTCGCCTTTTTCGGTTATCGTGTGACGGATATACTCGGAGAGGTGTTGGGAGTTTTTGATAAACTCGCGGATAGTACCGCTTCTTATTACTTTAAACATCTTATTTGCCCGGCCGATGTCGACCACTAACTGCGGGTTCATCAGGTTGCTGCCGAAAGTAATTTCGGTAGTACGGAAGTTGTTGCGGAAAAGGATGTATTGCAGCAGGCAGGAATCAAGCATGATGTCACGGTGGTTAGATACGAAAAGGTAGTTAGTCTGAGGAACCAGTTTGTCGAGGCCGTCGAAAGTCAATCCTGCCATAGAACGGCTAATAATCTGCTCATTGACCTCGAACATGACCTTTGCCTGAAACTCGTCGGTTGTACGAATGTTACGCACCATCTCCCGAACATCGTCCAAGTCTCGGTCAGGAAAGATATATTTCGACAACACACCAAAATGCTCGCTGTCAGCTATTCGTTGCATAGCCGACGGTATCTCCGACTGCATAAAAGGGCGTATGTCGTTAAAATTATCCTGCATGATAGCCATTTTTTTTGCGGTTGTCAATAAACTTGGTAGGTTTACGGTTTGAATCGGGGAAGCTTATTTTCCGAATTTCTTCCACTGGACATATCTCTATTTCAGGCGTCACGCGGATGCGTGCCCTGAAACGGTCTTTCAGGTTCTTGGTTATATCGGGCGACATGGGTATATTGATTCCCACCTTGATGTCAATTCGGTCGTTACCATACTCATTATCACTGACTAAGACGATATAGTTTTCGATATAGTGCGTATTGTCTAAAATGTCGAAAATTGCCGGCGGGTAAAGCGATGTGCCTTTGTACTTCACCATGTGGTTTTTACGTCCCACAATCGGACTGATACGTTTCGTTGTGCGACCGCACCGACACGGCTCATAATGAAACCGGGCCAGGTCACCGGTCTTGAAACGCAGCAACGGCATGCCCTCTACCTGTAGCGTTGTAAATACGAGTTCGCCCGTTTCGCCTTCCTTTACTACATTGCCGTTCTCGTCAAGCAACTCGCAGATAATCAGTTCGGGGTGATGGTGGCCGCCGCATCCGTACCGGCACTCTGTGAAGCTAGTGGCCATTTCGGTTGAGGCATACGTTGAATACAACTCAATGTCCCACAAGGCTTTTATTCGCTGTCCAAGCAGGTTTAACTCAAAATCCTGTCCTCGCACGTTCTCACCGGTACAAACGGCCTTTTTAACGCTCGAATTTTTATAATCAATCCCGTTGTTCTCTGCATATTGAATGATTTTGGGGATAAACGACGGAACAACAATAATCGTATCCGGTCGAATGCGCATTATCGTATCCCATTGTAACTCAGGGATACCGTTTCCGACGCGCACGATGCCGGCTCCTAACTTCCTTATTCCGAGAAAATAGGCAATACCGGCCATGAAACGCTTGTCGATAGTGGTCATCAACTGAAAGATATCGCCCGGTTTGGCGCCAGTACATTGAAACGAAATCTGCTCGTTATAAGCTAACCGCTCCAAATCGGCATCCGTCAGGGCAAAGGTGACCGGCTCGCCAAGCGTCCCCGAAGTGGTGATATAGTCGATAATCTTTTCTTTCGGCACACAGATAAAATCCTGATTATATTGATGTAAATCGGCCTTGTCGGTCAACGGGATAACGCTTAAATCTTCTAAACGCTTAATCTTGCTAACGTCAATATGATGCCTATTAAAAAGCCGCCGGTAGAAAGGCGAATTATTAGAAAGATAAACAAGCGCTTCCACCAATTTTTCTTCCTGAAACCTTTTGATGACAGCTTGGGGCTGTTGCTCTATTTCCGGTATTAAACTCATGTAATATTTAATACTTTTTGTATTTCTTCTGATGTAAATTTCCGATAGGCAGGACGCCCGCTACCTCCGTTTCTTTCGGGAAAAGTAACCTCATAAAATTCCTCGTCATAAAACGATAGCTTGGAGTTGGTGTCCGGGTTACATTCGAGATAAATAGCGCCCACTTCGTTAAAGCCTTTTCTTTCACAAATCTGTTTGAATAACGAATAGCCAGATGAGGTCACCGACGTTCCGGGATTATCCTGATACAATTCGGTGACAATAATAACAGTTTTCCCGTTGTATACAACGGTTCTTAATCCACATTTGGAAGGTAAATCCCACTTTCCATTAAAATCAAAAACCTCGTCATAATACTTGTCAGGCACTTTCATTTCGAGAATATATATTTATAATTCAACATTTTACGTTCTTTCCCTTTTCCTTTTATTAAGAATTGAGACGACAAAGATAGTAAAGATTATTGATAATTGAGTTATAACCTGTCGAGGGTTCGTTCGAGATGGATGCCATGCGAGCCTTTGATGAGTATTTGATAGCCTTGTAAGGGATTAATACAGAGGTATTCGTTCAGTTGTTCAACCGTTGGGAAACAGGGGTACTGTTGCCCGGTATGAGTAAATTGTTCGCCGCATAATAGCACTTTATCGAAACGATATGTCTCAACCTGTCTGACAATAGCATCATGCAGTTCAAGGCTTTTATCGCCCAGTTCGAGCATATCGCCCAGAATAACTGCTTTGGGGGAAGATGTCGAGGTTGAAAAATTTTCTATTGCTGCCTGCATGCTGCTTGGGTTTGCATTATAGGCGTCAATTATCAGTTCGTTGAAAGCGGTTTTTTTCAGTTGGGAGCGGTTGTTGGTTGGCTCGTAGTGTGCTATCGCTTCGTTGATTTTGTCGGGCGACACTCTGAACGTTACACCGATTGCTATGGCAGCCATCGCGTTCCATAAGTTATAGCCGCCAACAAGGTTGGTATCAACCTTATACATTTCATCCTGTCTATACTGCCAAAGAAAAGAAAGGAAGGGATGCAAGCCTGTTATCTTTCCGCCTATAAAAGGCTGATTGACAGAAAGCGTCCCGTATGTAATTTGATTTACATCGCCAACTATGCCTGTGAGGTAGTTGTTATCCTGGTGGATAAAAATCGTTCCATTCGTTTTTCGTACATATTCATACAACTCGCCTTTTGTTTTGATAACCCCTTCAAATGAGCCGAACCCCTCCAAGTGTGCATATCCGACGTTGGTTATCAAGCCGTAATCAGGGGCGGCAATAGCGGCGAGAACGCCAATTTCGCCCGGATGATTAGCGCCCATCTCAATGACAGCTATCTCATGTTCGGCGGTTAAGCGTAGCAATGTCAGCGGGACGCCTAAATGATTATTATAGTTACCAAGCGTGTATAAGGTGTTGTATAACTTTGATAATACGGCGGCTGTAAGCTCTTTAGTCGTTGTTTTGCCGTTAGTTCCCGTGATACCGATAACGGGAATATTTAGCTTTTTACGGTGATAATGAGCAAGTTGATGTAAGGTGCTTAAAACGTTATCGACAACAATAACTCTTTTGTCGTCAAACCTTTCGCTGTTTTCTACAACGGCATAAGCGCATCCCGCTTGAAGCGCATTTTCTGCAAAAGCGTGACCGTCAAACCGCTCGCCTTTCAGCGCAAAAAAGAGCGACCCCGGCGGACAGTTCCTGCTATCCGTCGTAATAACCGGATGGCTTAAATAAATTGAATAAAGCTCAGCAATTGTCATACTGGTTTGAATAATAGTTTTCTATAAACTCTAACAAACTGCAAAAGTAAGGAAAATTATTGAGAAATGATGTATTAATGAAAACTTTTCGGACAATGACAAATTTTCATTCCAAAGATTGCAAAATAGAACAACAAAACGTATCTTTGCACCTTCAAAACCAATAAAAACGACGATGGAACGAAATTTTAGACAGCGAACCCTTGCAATAAAGCTTAATCCTGCTCTATGACGCGAATAATTATTGTTGATGACCATAAGTTGATGCGGACGATGCTGAGCGCTGCTTTTCAATCGGATGCTTGCGGTATTTACGTAGCATATAAAGAACGTATTTTCAACAAGCTCGGCATCAACAACACGATGGAAATGGTGCAGTATGCGCTGAAAAACAATGTCATCAAAATCGATTAAAAGATGTTGAATATCAAAGGGAAGTTGTGGTCTTTGGAGCAGCCGGCTGTCATGGGGATTCTGAATGTGACGCCTGATTCGTTTTATGCCGAAAGCCGTCAAACAGGCCTGTCTGCCATTTTCAAACGAATTGAAACGATTATCGCCGAAGGGGGCGCTATCATCGATGTAGGCGGATACTCAACACGCCCCGATGCAGTGCCGGTGTCGCCCGAAGTCGAATGGCAAAGGATAGAGCCTGCATTGACAGTCCTGAGAGCAAAATATCCGGAGACGCCTGTCTCGATTGATACATTCAGAGCCGGGCTAGCCAAGCGGGCAGTAGAAGACTTTGGCGTTGCGATGATCAATGATATTTCGGGAGGTACGTTAGATGACAGTATGTTTGAAACGGTTGCGGCATTGAATGTACCATACGTCTTGACACATTTTCGCCAAACACCGCTGATAAAGGAGAAACCTTTTCCCGAAGATGTCTTCCTGCATTTTACAGCAAAACTGCACAATTTAAGACAATTGGGCGTTAACGATGTGATCTTAGACCCAGGCTTCGGATTCGGTAAGACGATCGAGCAAAATTATGCACTGATGCGGCATTTAGATAAGTTTTCTATCTTATTCGATTGCCCATTATTAGTTGGCATATCCCGTAAAAGCATGGTATGTAATCTATTAAATTGCACAGTCGAAGAAAGTTTAAACGGCACAACCGTCTTGAACACCTATTCATTGCTAAACGGAGCGAACATCTTGCGCGTTCACGACGTCAAAGCCGCCCTCGAAGCAATCAAATTGGTGTCAGGTTGTAGGTTTGGCTAAGTCCGATTTTCAATTCAGGTTTCCAACTCCCCCTTTGAACGTTCCTTGATGTTAAAATTCAAACAATGTGTCTCTGCGCTAAATAAATTCTCAATATATGTTTGTTTCATTCGGAATAAAAGACGCGATTGATATAGCGTTAGTAGCTTTCTTGATGTATCAGATTTTTAAGCTGATGCGCAGTTCGGGTACATTGGCCGTTTTCAGCGGAATCGTGTCTATCTTAGTACTCTGGTTAGTAGTTTATGAGGTGCTTGGGATGCGTCTCATCGG
The DNA here is from genome assembly GCA_964442765.1 of uncultured Tannerella sp. Taxonomy (GTDB): domain Bacteria; phylum Bacteroidota; class Bacteroidia; order Bacteroidales; family Tannerellaceae; genus Tannerella. The sequence goes on from CAYUAK010000188.1 coordinate 33,665, forward strand.
CGGGATTTTGGATAAGTTTATCAGCGTAGGTTTTATCGTACTTGTCATCTTGTTTCAGGACGATATTCGTCGTTTCCTGACTGCTTTGGGTTCAAACAGAGGGTGGCGTATCTTTTATAATTTTTTTAAACGGAAGGACATCAGCTCCGAAGAAGAGAAGTACATCGCATCTGTGTCGCTTGCCTGCATGAACCTAACGAAGCGAAAAACAGGCGCGTTGATTGTCATACAGCGTGTCATGGATTTGTCGTCCTACATGCAAACTGGTGAGAGGTTTCGCGCCGATGTGAACGCCCGTCTGATAGAAAATATTTTCTTCAAAAACAGTCCGCTTCACGACGGCGCCATCATCATCTCCGACAATGAAATAAAAGCCGCCGGATGTATCTTACCCATTGCACATCATGCAATTATACCTAAAGAAATGGGGTTACGCCACCGCTCCGGTCTTGGCATGTCGATTGAAACGGACGCCTTAGTTATTATCATATCGGAGGAAAGAGGCTCTATTACCGTAGCGCATAACGGGAAAATGAGTATTGACATCACAGCGCAAGACTTACAGCAAATACTTTCAGGCGAAAAAACTATCTAACTAAAGTTTCGCATTTCTGAATCATAAATAAGTTAAACCTGGCAAAAAAGGTAACTACTCAGGTCTCCGTAGGAGACTGACATGGATAACCCTGAGTAAGCGAAGCGTCACTCAGGGTAGATGTGCCACCCGAATCCTCAACCCCGTAGCGGGTTGAACTACTACGTAGTTAAAGAGGGAACT
>CAYUAK010000189.1:0-4829 GCA_964442765.1 uncultured Tannerella sp.
CCTGAGTGACGCTTCGCTTACTCAGGGTTATCCATGTCAGTCTCCTACGGAGACCTGAGTAATTACCGTTTTTTCGGAAATTGCATCCCGACAGGATGAAAAATATATGAAGTTACGGAATTTATACGCTGAATTGCTGAGTTTTTTGGATGGATTTGGTAAATAAAGATTTTTGTTGTACATTTGCAGAAAATTTCTATATGAACTAATAGGATGAAGAAGGTTATTATCAGAAACATTGCCATTGTGTCGGCTATTTTTATAGTCACTTTCTCAATAATGCTTTCAGTCAATTATTTTCAGATAAGAGGGGCAACGCCGCTTCAAATAGAAGTGGTTGAGACATTAAAAGAAATAAACGACCAAAACGCTAATAATCAGGCCTTACAAGCGCAGATACGCCAGTTAGACTTGATGGCGCGTAAGGCCTATTTTGTACGGATGGAGCATTTGATGGCAGGCGTATATATTTTGATTGGTATGTTAGCTATATTTATAGTGTGTACGCGCTTGTATTTCGCGAAAGAAAAGGATATTCCCGATAAAACGATTGACCCTATCGACGACTGGCTTATCAAAACCAAAGCGCGCAGATATATCCTGTTAACGGCTACCGGAGTTGCTGCGATAGCGCTGATATTTACGCTATTAAGTTCGCCTTTATTGAAGCGCTCATCGGAAGAAAAAAAGGACGTTTACGGTCTTATAACGCAGGATATGACTAACAATGAACCGATTGCTGACAATATACCCATTCAGGAAGCAATCCAAACCGCAAACCCTGTCAGTCAGGAAAAAGTCACAAATAATACAGAGAAAGTCGTAGCGGAAAAACCCGTAACTGCTCCTTCCACTACCAAAACCCCAACGCAAACTACTGTTACTCACAATGCTTTTCGGGGGAACTATAACAACGGACATACCACTGCCAAAAATATTCCGGTTCAATGGGATTTGGCTAACATGACAAATATTGCTTGGAAAAAACCTGTTCCACGAGTTGGTTTCAATTCGCCTGTTATCAACGGTAATAAAGTATTTTTTTCGGGCGCCGACAAGGAAGTACGCGAAATGTTTTGTTTTGACTTGAATACAGGCGACCAACTGTGGTCGTTAGTAGCTGCCAATATCCCCGGTTCGCCGGAAAAGCTACCTGAAGTAGGTGATGATACAGGCTTTGCTGCATCGACCGTAGCCACAAACGGTAACAAGGTGTGCGCTATTTTTGCTACCGGCGACATCATCTGCGCCGATATGGAAGGTAAGCAGGTGTGGGCGAAGAACATTGGCATCCCCGACATCCACTACGGACATGCTTCGTCGCTGCTGATATACAATAACTTAGTCTTTATTCAGTGGGATCATATCAAAGTTAAAAAAGTGATAGCGCTTGATGTCAATACTGGCGCCGAACGATGGAGCAAGGTAAGAAACGAAAAAGAATCGTCGTGGAGCAGTCCGACAATTGCTTTCGTAAACAACACTCCATACCTGATTCTTACAGGTAATCCGAGCATTACAGCCTATAACCCCTATACAGGCGACCAGATATGGCGCGTAGAATGTTTGGCAGGCGAAGTAGCGCCGAGCGCCTGTAGCGCCAACGGGATTATTTTCGGCATGAACGATTATGCCAAGTTAGTGGCTATCAACGGCATCGACGGTATGATTCTGTGGGAAAGTAAAGAGTTTCTGAGCGATACGTCAAGCCCTGTGGCTACAAATGACAACCTGTATGTGACAACAACGTATGGCATAGTCGTTTCATACGATATAAAGACCGGAAAAGTAAAGAAAGAGCATGACTTGGAAGGCTCTATCTACTCTTCGCCGGTCATCGCAGAAGGGAGAATATATCAATTTACCGATAACGGCAAAGTATGTATTTTCTCAGCCGATGACGAGTTCAATTTATTACACTCTTTTCAAACCGGCGAAAAAACAGTATCCACTCCAGCCTTTGCCGACGGCAAGATAGTTGTTAAAACTGATAAAAGCATTTATTGTGTTGTCTTGTAGTTGTAATACAAATAGCGCCGAAAACCGGTCGGCTTTGATAACCCAAACGGATGCTATCATCGACCGAATAGGTTCATCACGACAGGTCATCATCCCTTTACTCCAAGCATTACAGGGACAGTTTAGCTATTTGCCTTCGGAAGCCCTCGAAAGAATCTACGAGAAGACGGAAATCGACCGTGCACAACTCATCAGCGTAGCCACTTTTTATTCGCAGTTCCGGCATGTGCCCTACGGCAAGCATCTGATAAAAGTATGCACAGGGACGGCCTGTCATGTAAAAGGCGCTGGTAATGTGTTTGATTCATTCCGGAGGGAGCTGAGATTAGAAAACGACGCTATCACTACCTCCGACCACCTTTTTTCGATAGAAAAGATAGCCTGCTTAGGCTGTTGTACGCTGGCGCCTGTGGTACAGATTGACGAAAAGATTTACGGCCATGTAGCGCCGGGAAAGGTAAATGAAGTTATCGACGACTTTCTGGCTCAACAACAAGTAGCCGAAAAAGAAGCGATAGCTAAAGGGTTACGCCAATCAATTGGTGAAATCAGGTTAGGCATGGGTTCGTGCTGTCAGGCAAGCGGCTCAACGAATATCTTTAAAGAACTCCAAAAAGCATCCGGCGAATTAGGCATCGAAATGAAAATCAAACCCGTAGGATGTGTGGGCGTCTGCAACAAAGTGCCGTTGATAGATGTGGTCAGACCCAATGGCGAAGTGATGCGCTATCCCAACGTGAAGGCAACCGAAATAAAAGAGATACTGCATCACCACTTCCAACCGGTCGGATTTTTCAAACGACTGAGAAACAACTTTTTAAATCATATAGATACGCTTCATACCGACATCACCTGGGACAATGTGATTTGGAAGTCCAAACATGAACGAACCCGCGTGATAGACAGTTTCCTCTCAGGGCAAAAACATATCTCGACAGAGGGATACGGCTTTTTGACGCCATTGAATATCGATGAGTACATTTCGCATAACGGATTTGAAGCGCTGAAAAGCGTCCTTTCATCTATTTCACCCGAACAAGTGGTACAGACAGTCCTATCCTCCGGTATTCGTGGGCGTGGCGGCGGCGGCTTCCCGTCCGGCACAAAATGGTCGATTGTTGCAGCCTCCGGATCTGCCAAAAAGTATGTTATCTGCAATGGCGACGAGGGCGATCCGGGCGCATTTATGGACCGGATGATGCTCGAATCGTACCCATTTCGCGTCATTGAGGGGATGGTTATTGCAGGTTATGCCGTTGGCGCATCGAAGGGTATCTTCTATATCCGCGCCGAATATCCATTGGCGGTCGCACGCATACGTACCGCATTAAACCACTGTCGTGAAAGGAAGCTGCTTGGTAATAATATAGCAGGCAGCGATTTTTCGTTTGATATTGCGATATTTGAAGGCGCCGGCGCCTTTGTTTGCGGCGAAGAGACAGCCCTTATCGCCTCTATTGAGGGGGAGCGCGGATTTCCGAAACAACGCCCCCCCTACCCTGCCGTCTCTGGACTGTATGGATGTCCTACCTTAGTTAATAATGTAGAAACACTGAGCCAGATACCTTATATCATCCTGAACCCGGACGACTATAAAAGTATAGGCACTCAAAACAGCAAAGGCACCAAAGTGTTTGCGCTGGCAGGGAAGATCAACCACGGCGGACTGATTGAAGTGCCCATGGGTATCACCCTTAACGACATCATAGACAACATAGGCGGCGGCGTCGAAAAAGGCGAAAAACTGAAAGCCATACAAATAGGCGGCCCTTCCGGCGGCTGTATCCCTGCCCGACTGTGCGATGTACAGGTCGACTTCGACGCCTTTACCCGCATGGGCGCTATGATGGGTTCCGGTGGATTAGTCGTTTTAAGCGAAAGCGACTGCATGGTAGACGTAGCAAGGTATTTCCTGAGCTTCACCTGCGACCAGTCATGCGGCAAATGTACGTTCTGCCGAGTAGGTATCAAACGTATGTTGGACATCCTCAACAAGATATGCAGCGGAAAAGCAACCCACGGAGATATTGAAAAACTAGAAGAATTAGCCAATTACGTCAAAAAATCCTCCCTCTGCGGCTTAGGTAAAACAGCCCCTAACCCGGTACTGACCACCCTCAATTATTTCCGCGAAGAGTACATCGAACATGTGAACGGCGTCTGTAAGACAGGCACCTGCAAGGATATGATACAGTACGTCGTCACCGACAACTGCACCGGCTGCACCAAATGCGCCAAAGCCTGCCCCGTCGATGCCATCCCCTACACCCCCTACGAAATCCATACCATCAATACGGAATTATGCGTAAAATGTGGCCTCTGCATAGACGAATGCCACTACAACGCCATCCAAATAATAACAACAGCATCCCTGCCGTTGCCCAAATAGTAACAACATGTATCGAAAAAAATAGTACCTTTGCAGCTTCGTAATGTATTATCATTAAATTATATCAAACGTTAAATGAAAATTAAAGTCTTAAAATCCAACCCTTTGAACATCTTAGGATGCTTCTTTTTATTGATTTTCGCTTCTGTGCAACTGATGAAAGCGCAGGACAATGTGATTATGTATGATGTCGGAGCTTTTACCGTAACACTCCTTTCGGAAGGACAACGACAGAGCGGCGTTAATATCCTGATAGGAGCTACTGATGAGATGATTAAGAAATCCATTCCTGAGGGTACTTATCCGGGCGCTACCAACGCTTTTTGGGTGGTTGCCAACGGGAAAAATCTGCTTATTGATGCAGGCTTAGGGCAGAAAACCGTTGATAACTTGAAGCTATGCGGAAAGAATCCAAGCGATA
>CAYUAK010000190.1:0-15164 GCA_964442765.1 uncultured Tannerella sp.
ATTCTTAATTTTTAATTCTTAATTGATTATGTTGTGGCGTGATTATTTATATTTTTCAAGGGGCGAAAGGAGCGGGCTTATCCTTTTGCTTGCTATCATTGTCATTTCCGGAACCCTTTTATTCCTGAACAAACAGTCAAAACCGGTTGTCCCAAATGAAGAGGTAGCGCCAATCAAGGAAGTTATTAACAACCTGAATGAAATAGATAACAAGACGCAAAAAGCCGATTCCGTGCGAACTGTATCAAGCCCGACGTCAAATAACTCTGTCACCCGTGCATCTGCCGTTACATCAAGAAATGCGCGGGAGACGGTTTCAGAGCGTGTTAACAGACTGACCGCGCGACCGCAACCAACTTATACAAGGGTAGAGAAGTTTGAGGAAGGGACTATCGTTGAACTGAACACGGCAGATACCACGACGCTGAAAAAAGTACCAGGAATAGGAAGCGCTTTTGCAAACAGGATAGTCAATTACAGGAAAATTTTAGGCGGCTATCACTCGGTATCGCAACTAAGCGAAGTTTACGGAATAGATGAAGAGCGTTATATAACGTTGCAACCCTGGTTTTCGGCGGATGCGTCGCAGATAGTAAGAATTGAAATCAATAAAATAGCCCAAGATTCATTGCAACGTCATCCCTATATCAATTATAGCCAGGCGCGGATCATCATCCAATTGAGGCGTCAAAAAGGCAAACTGACTGGTTGGGAAAACCTTCAGTTGTTAAAGGAATTCACAGAGGAGGATATATCAAAATTAAAACCCTATATATCTTTTGATTAAGAAAAATTCCCTCTTTTAAGGGGGATAGCGGGGATGTTACAATGCAATATTTTTTAAAATAAATAATTTAGAAATGGTAACAATAATTACGATAACAGGCGACTTAGGAAGCGGTAAATCAACAGTCTCAAAGCTATTGCAGGAACGGTTGAAGTATGATTATATTTATACCGGAAAGATTCAACGGGAGATAGCCAACCGGTATAACATGACGACGCTAGCATTAAATAAATATGCCGAGACACACCCCGAAATAGATGAGGAGATAGATACAGCCATCCGTTCTTTAAACCATTCGAGCAACCTGATAGTCGATTCAAGGTTAGCATGGTTTTTTATTCCCCAATCGTTCAAAGTTTTCTTACAAACCGACTTGATAGTCTCTATCCGCCGTATAACAGCCGATAATCAACGAATAAACGAAAGTTATGCCTCCTTAGAAGAAGCGGCCAACCATATTGTTGCCCGCAAGGAAAGTGAAAATAAAAGATACAGAGAGCTTTATAATGCCGATTGTTCCGACCTTTCCAACTTTGACCTTATCATTGACACCTCTTTGTTAACATCCGAGTTAGTTGCCGAGAAGATTATCTCCGAATATAACGCATGGTTATTTCCTGGACCAGTAGAAGGAAATACCTAATCCGGAGATGATATGCCAAATGCCCCACCAAGCGGTCACAAAGAACATGCCCCCGATAGCTAATTCGGGCGGGAATATTTTGGGGTTAAAAAGCAAAACAAGCCCTAATCCGGAGTTTTGAATGCCGGTCTCAATGGTAATAGTGCGCCGGTTGATGTCAGGTTGTTTGAAAAAATAGGATATACTGTAACCAGATAAAAAAGCTAATCCATTGTGAATGAGTACAATGAAAAATATATACTTGATATGCTTGACAAACAGATCCCAATTGCTTGAAAACATGATAATAACTAAAGTAATAAAAAACAGGATGGAAATGTGTTGGAGGATTTTTTTGATTTTCAGCGCCAGTTTAGGATAATAGATAGCGAAGAACAATCCTGCTGCCATAGGTATACCCACGATGATTACGACGGTATGGAACATTTGCGAATACTCAATCTCTAACGGTTGCAGCATACTGCCCGCCTTGTGATTGATAAAGTTGACATACAAGCTGCCCCAAATTTTGAAATTGAGAGGCGTCATTAGGATAGCCAGAATGGTAGAAATGGCTGTTAGCGTGACGGATAACTCAATATTACCCTTAGAAAGAGATGTCATGAAATTGGATATGTTACCACCGGGGCAGGCAGCAACTAAAATCATTCCCATAGCTACGGTCGGTGTGATAAAACGATTCAGGATAATAACAAGGATGAAAGTAATAAAAGGTAAAGCGAAGAATTGGCAAAATTGCCCTATGCCAATCGGCTTAGGAAACCGTAACAGCGTTTTGAAATGTTCTATCCGCATGCCTAACGCTACGCCAAACATGATGAACGCCAAAACAAGGTTCAACAGGACATTGCCGGAACCTGAAAAATTGATTCGTATGGGGTCTAATTCTAATAATGATTGATACATAAATATAACGAAGTTAGAATAATTGCAACGGCAGGATGCCGTTGTTACTTGGTTATCTGCCGTACAGGTACTTGGCTGAGGGGAGGAAGATGACGTTCAGTTCGGGGTCGGGCATATCGGGGTCAAGCGGGAAGATAGGACGGATGACGCGCTTATAGGGAAGCCCTGTCAGGTCTTGGTCGACGCCGCCGCGCGTATGCGCCATCACCCAGCCGGCTTGCATATTATACCAATCCGGCACTAAGTAACCCTGTTTAACCATTACGATATCGGCTTCGCGGGGTTTCAATCCGATGGAAAGCATAGCTTGTTCCTGCTGAAAAGAGCGGGGGCCTTGCGTCACGATGACATGCACGCTACCCGACTTGATAACAGCCTCGCGGTCATTCGTGAACATCACCGTCCCCGATAGCTTGACAGGCCCTTCGTGGCGGTTATCGACCATGGCGCCGACCATGGCCTCTACCTTACCGCCTACTCCTGCATTCTTGGCCGCTACGAGCATCTCCGGTCCCGGGATGGAAGCATAAATCAAGGTCTTGCCGTTAGGGGATTGAAATTCAGGTCGTTTGAGCACACGGGCTAACGTCCAGGTGACATCGCCGGCGCCCCCTCCGGACGGGTTGTCGCCCATATCACTGATAAAAAATGGTTTTTTACTACTGGCGATAGCAATGTCGAGACATTCGTCGAGCGAGTAGGTAGGCGCTTCAAAGTCAAACTCATGGCGTACCGACCAGAATTTTTCGGCTAATTTCTTAGCCGAGCTACCCACCTGCTCTTTGTCATCGCCCACAACCAAGACGACGCCCTGGTTACGTCGCTCATCGGCCCAGGCATAGCCAATCCAGATACCTGCATCGATAACGCCGGGTAGCCCTTCAATTTCGGGGAGCATGGCATAGAGCGATTTAGCCGGTTCGACGCGCGTACTTGTCCTTTCGCCGGGTAGCAGGATAGGAACAGCCACCCAAGCCTTACAGGCAGGCCGTCCCTTACCGGAGGTAAGGCGCTCGAACAGGTTCACCACGCCCCGACGGTGCGACTGCTGGGCGTCATCGTGCGGGGCAGTGCGATACGTAGTGATAAGGTCGGAATAAATAGCCAAACGCGGAGATACATTGCCGTGCAGGTCCATCGTGGTAGAAACGAGGGCATCATGTCCGATAACGCCGCGTATCCTTTCCAAAAACTCACCCTCCGGGTCATCGAGGCCATCCACGCTACAGGCGCCATGAATATAAAACCAGAAGCCATCGTAAGGCATGTTAGCCTTTATAAGCTCGATAGCACGGTTGACAGCCGTCTCGAAGGCTTCGCGTGTAACGAGGCCGGAGCCACCCGAAGCCCTTAGCGCCGGAAGCCAAACAGCGCCCTTACCCATCACCGAATCGGGATGCAGGTAGCGAAGTCCATTTAGTATCGATTGCCCTTCCGACGTGCGCAGAACGGGCGTGACAAGCGGATGAAAAGTACTGTTCTCAATCGCAATCCCCGCAATGCCAATACGCGGCAGCGCTTTTGGCTGAGCGGCCATCTTTGGACTTAGTAGAACTACCAGCAAACAGCCCATCGCTAATGAAAAATATCGTTTCATAAAAAGTTATAAAGTAGATTAATAAACTAAGTATTACAGGATATTATATACAAGATATTTTTGTTGCTCTTCAATTGACATAACTGTATCGTTTTAAAAAATGCGCTGCAAAGGTACGATTTTTTTTCAATTAGCATTCAATTAATTCTATTTCGTCCGGCGTCAGTCTGTACAATTGTTAAACCTCCCTGTTCGGAGGCTGTCTCAGAAAAGCAAGGTCTAAAGCCTGTCTTGGCGTTTTGATAGTTGAGGTCACTTTTTCTTTTGATTGGTGGTTTTACTTTCTTTTTCTTTGGCTCTTTGGGCGGCTTTGCTCTCTTTGGCTTTGGCTTTTTGGAGCGCAAGGCGTTCTTTGTTTTTTTGTTTGCGTTCTTTTTCCTGTTGTCTCAGGCGCTCTTTGGTTGCTTTCTCTTTTTCTTTTTGCAGTTGCTGGCGCTCTTTGGCCTGTTGTTGCTTCTGTGCGTCGGCTATTTTCTTGGCTTCTTCTTTGGAGAGCGCTATTTCGGCGTCTTGTTTGGCTTTTTCTTCGGCTTCGCGCTGGCGTATTTCCTGTATTTGTGCAAAGGTCAGTTCGCCGTCTACTCTAACTAAGGGTTTAGCGGTTACAACCGTGTCTTGCGGGAGCTCCTCTTCGGCGGCTAATTCTTTGATAGTTTGGAGGCTTTCTTCAATTTTTTTGAAGCGGTCGGTCTCTTTTACGCGTTTAAAAAGCCTTTGAAAGAGGTTAGGTCTCTTTGCGGCAGGGCGCTCGTCTCCTATTTCGTCTGGCTTGTCGGCAACTGTCTCTTTTTCAGGAATGGAGATAGCTATCTCTTTTTCGACTGCTATCTTATCGGTTGCTGCCTCCGCTTTTTCTATTACTATATCGGTTTTTTCAGTGATGCCTTGCTTTACAACCTCCGTCTTCACCGTTTTCGGCACTTCTTTTATTTTCTCGGCTTCCTTTTCTTCTAACTCTTTTCTATCAGCCTCTACGCGCAAACGCCAGCGGTTCACTAAGTCGGGCGCTTTTTCGCCAAAGTTAGCAATAAAGAAACGCATGTATTCTTCCAAGGTTTTACCGCGCATCAGGATGTCAAAATTGGCGTCCGAAAAGGGGAAGAAGGTGACTACACCGTCGAAGGCTGGGGCATATCCGTTTCCACCGTAAATGAGGCGGTAGTAATCGAGAATCTCAAACAGGTTATTGAAGCCTTTGATGGTAAGAAGGGTTAGTGCGCCGACCTCTTCGAGGCTATGGTCAAAACTTTTGACGCGGAAATTAGCATAGTTATAGGCAGCCACAGCAAAAAGTAACTGGTTACGGTCGACGCTTCCGGTGGTGAAGATAAGTACCATGCGGTGTGGCGCTTCTATCCCGATAGTGAAGGCTACCGTTGAATCGCCCGACACTACTCCGCCGGGGCCTGCGCCAAAGCGATAATCCCATGTCATGGTAGAGAAGTTGCTTTGCATCAGTTGGCGTCCGCGCAGCAGGCCTTTCAGCATTTCAACGGCCAGTTCGGTCACATCCGCTTCGGGGTATTTCTCTGTCAGGACAGTTAAGGCTTCTTTGAAACCTTCGGGATCGCCGGTCTGCACATACGTTAGTGCGTTGATGAACATAAATTTAGGCATGAGCTTAGCTAATGGATACTTGGCGCTAAACTCTATACAGGCTTGACGGACGGCATACGTATCTTCTGCTAAATAGCTTTTATAGGTCATTTCGTAGATAGAATCCTGCACGCTATCCATCATTCGCATATTGTATTCATAATCGGGGTCGGAAATGGCTATTGTATAGTCGTCGGACGGAAACTCCTCCTTTAGAAGCGCTTTATATTTCTCGGCCAAAGCCGTATCTTTGAAACGCAACGCCATTAGGTAGGTGTGGTAGTAATATTCGAGCCGGAGGACGTTGCCAGGAAAGCGGCGGTTGAGTTCTTCAAAGGTTTCAGCCGTGAGTGTTATGTCTTCCAACTTGTCTTTGTATATCATTCCCATGTTAAACAATCCGTTGAGGATGATATAGTCGGAGGCTTCCAGTTCGTCGGGGGTGAAGGGTATCTGTTGCAGGTAATATTCGCGTGTTTTCATATCTTGCGCTGTTTCGTCGGCCGGTGTTTGTTCGGTGTCGGTTAAAGCCTGATTATTGTCGGCCAAGCCACCGGGTGCAGCGGTTACGTTATCGTCTTCTGTGGGTAACAGGGATATTTTTTTGTCTCTTCGTCGCCAGTTGTCTTCGAGCGGTCGCTTGCCCCATTTATTTTCAAAAGCCGTTTTGCCTTGTGCGACCGTTTGGGGGTTATAAAAATAGAACAAGTTAGCGCCGCCTGCTGACGGCATCGTGGGCAGTTGTATGGTGTTGCGCTGATTGAAGCCCGGCGTCTGGGCTGCTTGTTGGGCTAAATAGGCCTCTTTTTTAGCTGCTTCCTCTGCACGTTTTTCTTCTTCTATCAAGTTAGCAATAATCTTGTCAATAACCGCTAAACGTTCCGCTTCGGTCATGCGCGATAAGGTCTGGAGGCTGTCTTGCAGGTGAACCGCTTCGTAGTGAACGACGAGTTCGTCTAAGGTCTCCGACAGGCGTGAAACACGGTCAAAGTCTTTATATTCTTTGCGGATGCCTGCCATAGCGCCGCTAAAACAGGGTTGCGCTTTGAGGTAATCTTTTTGTGCAAAGTAGATGTCGCCCAGACGTATTTGGCAGATAGCCTTGTCCATACCGTTTTGTGTACTCTTTTCGATGCCCAGCGCATAGCTTTCGATGGCTTTTGCGGTATCCTGTTGTGTCAAATACACGTTGCCCATCGCGTAATAGACCTGGTCTAAGAAGTCGCTGTTTTTCTCACTTTTGGACATACGGCGCAGCATCTTCAGCACTTTTTCATAATTTCCGCCGGGGAAAACTTCCGTCTGCCGGATACGGGAGGCGAATTCTATTTCGTAGGGCGGACTTGAGGCAGCTATTTTGCCAAATGTCTGATAGGCCAGCTCATTTTGTCCGGTACCGGCGTACAGTTGGCCGAGCAGGTAACGCATACGGGAACGCTGTCGTTTGTTCTTTTCCGCCCGGATAGCATTTTGAAGGTAGGGGATAGCATTTTCCACCTGGTCGCTTTTTATCAGGTATTCGGCTAACATGCGGTCATAGTTTGTTTGCTGGCTTGGCGGAATACCTGCTTCGTTCAGTTTCTTAATCAAATTATTCGCCTCATAGAACCAGTCCATTTGGGTATAGCAACGCGCCTGTCGGATACGTGCTTCGGCTACTAACGCTGGGTCGGTAGCAAAATGGCGGGCTATATAGGAGTAGGTGACAGCCGCTGTCAGGAAGTCGCCGTTATAAAAATGACTTTCGGCTATCAACAGCCAGCAATGTTTCATAAAGGGATTAAACTCTTCCTTCGTTTGCAATTTAACTTGTTTCGGGTCGTTCTGCCAGCCGGCTTTACGTGGTGGTTTTTCTTTTATCGAATGCAGGCGGATTGCTTTATTACCCTTATCGATAGCTATGTTGAAAGGCCCGCCGGTTGTACTTTTCTCTTCTTTATACATCCCGTTGATAGGGTACATGTATATTTGCTCGGTGTAGCTTTCTTTGTAGCCCTCGTTAAGCGAGCGGAGGGCGTCATCAAAGGCTGTTTTCCCGTTGAAATAGATGTTATATCGTGAGTTAAGCGCATGGTAAAAGCGACTTGGCGCCGTGTTTTTGCGTGCAGCGCACGAGCCAAGCACAGCGATAAGCATGAGCATTATCCCTCCGGAATGAACCGTTCTTTTTATTCCTGCGTACATATATTAACCCCCTTTAAAGGGGGATTTTATCTATATAATAACAGAAAAAACAACAAATTATTGTGTCTTAGCTATGATTTTGGCTATCAAAAATAATACGGTCAGTATGAGGATGATAAAAGCGCCGGAGGGTATATTGATAAAATAGGACAGGAAAAGGCCGGAAATACATCCGAAAAGTGCGACAGCACAGCTTAATACGGTTATCTTATGATAGTTTGAAGTAAAAAGGTTGACAGTCATTTGCGGAATTGTCAGGATACTCATCAGCAGCATGATGCCGACTAAGCGGATAGACAGCACAATAGTAGCGGCAATAAAGAGTATCATCATATACTCAATCAGCCGGACGGGCAGTTGTTGTGTGCGTGCAAAGTCGCGGTCGAAAGCCGTATAAATGATTGACTTTTTAAACAGGAGATAGACTGCAATCAGAGCAACCGAGAGGATAGCCATCCACAGCAGGTCGTAGCTTGAAACGGTGAGGATATTGCCAAAGAGAAAGGCGGAAAGATTAGGGGCATAGCCGGGGGTAAGGAAAATAAAAATGACGCCGATAGCCATGCCGAGCGACCAGACAACAGCGATAGCTGAATCTTCCCGTATGCGCTGCCGGCTGTCGGAACGGCTCCAATATTCTACACCAAATGCGGCAAAAACCGCAAAAACGAGCGCCGATAACAAGGGGTTAAAGTGATAATAGAACCCCATCCCTAAGCCGCCGAATGTGGCATGGGTGATGCCGCCACTGATGAAGACGATCCTGCGGGCGACGATATAGGTACCGACGATACCGCAGGCAACAGATATCAACAGGCTTGCCCAGAGTGCGTTTTGAAAAAAAGTATATTTTATTATATCCATATAGTAATCAGTAGCTAAAGCCCGTTGTGTATCAACGGCATCGTATTTATCCGCCGCAAAAATACGAAAAAAAATCAGCTTTTTTCAAATCGTCCCAAAATGTGGGGTAGCTTTTCGTTACCACTTCCGGGTTAGCTATTTGGATACCTTTATCGAAACAGAGCGAAAGGGGCGCGAAAGCCATCGCCATCCGGTGGTCATCGTATGTGGCTATGACGGGCGACGATTCGGCTTCGCACCTGTCGCCGTTCCAAAAAAGTGTATTATCGTTTTCTATTTCAAGCAGATAGCCCAATTTGCGAAGTTCGGTTTGTAGTGCTGTCAGACGGTCGGTCTCTTTAATTTTCAGGCTATGCAAGCCTTGAAAACGAAAGGGAATTTGCAGCGCTGCACAGGTAACGGCAAACGTTTGTGCCATATCGGGCATGGAGGAAAAATCGAACTGAAAAAGTCCTTCCTGCGCTAAAGGCTTTTTAGTAAGCGCTATCCCTGTTTTGGTATAAAGAGTTTGAACGCCTAACAGGTCGAAAAGATAAACGATAGACGCATCCCCCTGAAGACTGTCGGGATATAACCCTGTCAAAGAAACGGAGGCCTCCCTGTCGTTGGATAAGGCGACAATTTCGTACCAATAGGAAGCCGCGCTCCAGTCGGCTTCGACCGTAAAATTGTTGATAGCGGTATAGGGTAGGGGAGGTACGATGAAAGTCTGTCCCTTCTCATAAACGGCAGCGCCGAATTGTCGCATCAACTGCACAGTCATAGCTATGTAAGGCTTTGAAGATATCCGGCCTGTCAAATGCAGTCGCAAGCCCTCGGTCATGGTTGGCGCCACCATGAGTAAAGCCGAGATATATTGCGAGCTGACACTGCCATCGAGCGTCGTTTCGCCTCCCATCAGCTTTTGCCCCTGGATACGAAGGGGCGGAAATCCCTCTTTTTCAAGGTAGTCAATGTGTGCACCTACGGTGCGTAATGCGTCCACTAAGATTTTCACAGGACGGTTTTTCATCCTTTCGGTACCGGTGATAATATAGAAGCCTGGTTGTCCGGCGAAGTATGCCGTCAGAAAACGCATCGCCGTGCCGGCAGCGCTGACGTCGATGATCTCCTGTTTGTTGCTAAGCGCTTTAACGACCGCTTCCGTATCATCGCAAACCGAGAGGTTATGAATGGATTTCGGGTGCGAACATAAAGCATTCAGTATAAGCACCCTGTTGCAAATGCTCTTAGACGAAGGCAGCCTAATAGCCACATTCAATAATTTCGGGGATTGAATTTGATAAATAGTCATTTTTTTAATGTAAAGAACTGTCAATTAAATACCTTGTATTTTTGTTTTCCTTTCTCTGTGTAACTTCGTGTCCTCTGTGTCTCTGTGCTGAAAATTCTCCAAAAAACATGCAAAATTATGTTTTTTTTTGTACATAAGAAAATAATTATTATTTTTGCACGCTCGCAAAATACGCAGAAACAAAAAAAAGAAGAAATAAAATACTATAAACTATTAATAATTAATGATTATGAACAAAAAGTTCTTATTGCCATTCCTTGCAATGGCTGCTATTTTTGCCTTTACGGCATGTTCGGGGAAGTTGACTCCGCTCAATAACCAACACATTAAAGCCGAGCCTCAACCTTTAGAGGCCCATAACGATGAAGTGTCGGTTCTGATGAGCGCAACATTTCCAGCTAAGTGGTTTAATAAAAATGCTACTGTTACCATTACGCCCGTACTTCGTTACGCTACGGGTGAGACTTGGGGTACTGCTTACACTTTCCAGGGCGATAAAGTGAAAGCCAACAATCAGGTCGTTTCGTTTGCCGGCGGCGGGAACGCCACGATGCGTTCGCGATTTGACTACAAACCGGCTATGAGAAAATCAGAGTTATTTCTGACATTCGACGCTAAGATTAAAAATAAGAGTGTGAAGTTGCCGGATATAAAGATCGCCGACGGCGTGATAGCTACATCCAAATTCGCCAGTGCCGCTACCGCCAATCCTGCCATTGGGGCCGACAAGTTCCAGCGAATTATCAAGGAAAACTACGATGCCGATATCATGTTCCTTATTCAACAAGCCGAACTGCGCTCGTCCGAGCTGAACAAAAAAGGTATCACCGAGTGGAAAAACTTGGTAGAGAATGCCAATCAGGCGCCTAACCAAAACGTGGCTGTCGAGGTTTCGGCTTATGCTTCTCCCGATGGTGGAGTGAAGTTGAACGACGCATTAGCAGGTCGTCGCGAAAGCGCTACCACAGGTTATTTGAATAAAGAACTGAGCCGGCGCAATGTCAATGTGCCGATTGCAGCCAACTATACCGCACAGGACTGGGAAGGCTTCCGCGACTTGGTATCCAAATCCAATATTCAGGACAAAGACCTGGTGCTTCGTGTTCTGTCTATGTACACAGACCCGGCGGAAAGGGAGCAGCGCATTAAAGATATTTCGACGGTATTCAAAGTGTTAGCCGACGAAATACTGCCACAGTTACGTCGTTCACGTCTGACAGCGATTGTCGAGACAATCGGCAAATCGGATGCAGAGATAGCCAAATTAGCAAGGGATGCCGCAGGTAGCCTTAATGTTGAAGAATTGCTCTATGCGGCTACATTGACGAACAACCCAGCGGAGAAAGAAACAATCTATACCAAAGCAAGCACGATCTTTCCGAATGATTACCGTCCATGGAATAATATTGGAATGCAACGTTATCGCGCCGGTGATTTTACAAAGGCAGAAGAGATGTTTAATAAATCTAACTCGGTCAGGAATAACAGTGAAGCCAATATCAACTTAGGCCTTCTGGCTTTGCAAAAAGGCGATAAAGCGCGTGCCCAGCAATTGTTCGGCAGCGCATCGGGCGTTCCCGCACTAGGCGAAGCACTCGGTTTGTTGTACCTAATGCAGGGTGACTATGCAAGAGCTGTCAGCTCGTTTGCCGGTACAAAGAGCAATAATGCCGCCTTAGCACAGATACTGACAAGGGATTACAGCACTGCCGCACAGACCTTGAACGCGTTGACACAGCCCGACGCTATCACCGACTACCTGAAAGCCATTGTGGCAGCCCGGACTAACGACGCTAATGGCGTAGTAAGCAACATGCGAGCAGCAATCGGCAAAGACCGCGCATTAGCAAAAGAAGCAGCCTCCGATTTGGAATTCGCCAAGTTCATGACAAACCCCGCGTTTACCGATTTATTACGATAAGTAGCTCGACTGTAACCGGATTTGACTTTTTTTGAAACGAAAGGGACTATTCAAAAAGGCGGTTATCTTGCACTTTTTGGATAGTCCTTTTCTATTTATCACATGACTCAATGAAACGCATTCTCTTCATCTGTTGCATTTTATCTGTTATGACATTTTCTTGTAGAGATTATGTTATTAACATCATTAACGATGAGATAAATTTGAAACCTTATGAAGAAGCCATTGATAGCCTGGGAGAGGCTATTGATATCTTGGAAGAAGTAATAGATAGCCTGAAAGACGACCTCAATAAATTGCAGAGTGTTATTGCCTTACAACAAGCGTACATTCTTCAGAAAAAAATTGTTAGCGTTGAGAAAATGGCTATTGATTCCACAGATTACTGGCGAATAACCTTTGCCGATAATTCAACGATTCATTTGCCTGAATCAATCGTCTATACAGTGGAACTACATGAAGAAACGGGTGAATTTACCATCACACTGTCGGATGGTCAACAGTTTGTTTTTAATAAGACAGAACCCCCTTCCCCCATTTTTCCTACCGGCATTGTCGTCTTAACGCAAGAGATAAAATTCTTAAAAAACATGGAAATAACCGTTGAGTTTCGCGTTAATCCGTCAAATGCCATCTTCAATTACGACGTATCTACAAAGGATTGTCAGATTGCTTTGGATAAGGTAGGCGAAATAGCTACCTATTCGTATGTGACCAATCCCGAACTATGTCATTTAAGGCGAATAGAGCAGAAAAAAGATGAGTACGGAAATGTTAAAGAAGGACAATATATTGCAATTATTGCTGATAATGGGGGTGGCTCTGCTTATAAATATTTGACCTCACTTGTGTTATCAACCAAGGATCAAAATGGCGATTCGATACACTTGTCCTCCTCTGTCATCACATTAGAGCGAAAAAAAGATTCTCAATTGCCGGTTGTCATCATCCAAACTGAAAATAAAACAAAAATCTCGGATAAAGAAACCTGGCTCAATGCGCGGATGAAAATTGATGGGATTGGCCTCTTCCCTGACTATGAGGGTAATATGGGAATAAAAGGACGAGGCAATGTTTCATGGCTGTATCCCAAAAAACCTTTTGCTATCAAATTAGATGTAAGCAGTGAGATATTGGGAATGCCTCAACACAAACGGTGGGTATTACTCGCTAATTATGTTGATAGAACGTTAATACGTAATCATATAGCTTTTGAAATTGCAAAGAGAACCGGACTTGAATGGACGCCGCGTGGACAATTTGTTGAGGTAGTATTAAACGATATTCATTATGGCAACTATTATCTATGCGAGCAGATAAAAACAGGTGTAGACCGAGTGAACATTACAGAGATAGAGCCTTACGACCTGAATGAAGAATCTATTACAGGGGGATATATTCTGGAGTTTGACACCTATTATGACGAGGAAAATCAATTCAGGTCGAAAATATTTAATTATCCGGTAATGATACAAGCACCCAGCGTGGATGTCCTTCATCCGGAGCAATTTGAGTATATTCAGAATTATATAGATTCGCTGGAAAAGGTTCTTACTGCCAACAACTTTGCCAATACAAGAGCGTATGCTTCTATGATAGCAGATACAACATTTATGGATTGGTGGATTGTAATGGAGTTAACGACCAATATTGAAGCCGATGCACCGAGAAGTTGTTTTTTTTATAAGGATAGATTAGATGTTCTCAAAGCAGGCCCCGTTTGGGATTTTGACGCGCATACGTTTCGAGAGATTACCGGCTTTGTTGCACGCGAGTCATTATGGTATGCTCAATTATTTAAAGACCCTGTTTTTGTGGCGCAACTTAAAAAAAGGTGGAGAACTTTTAAGCCGGCTTTTGAAGAGATAATAACGCTGATAGAGGAGGTAAGTCGGTCATTACGTACTTCTGTCGAGCTGAACGAGGAAATGTGGCCCATCCATTCTATTGACAGAACTAATGGCGATGAAACTTTATCTTTTAACGATGCAGTAACCCAAATGAGTAGTGTTTATGCTAACCGTTTTGCCTGGCTCAATAGCCAAATTGAAGCGATGCGCTGACAACTCCCTCTTTGAAAGGGGCAGGGGGATGTAAATAGATACAAAAAATGAAATTTGGAATAGTTATATTATCGATTTTATTGTGTATGGCGCCTTTATCAGCCGAAAAGACGTATTGTTTTCGTGTGTATTTGAAAGATAAAGGCGAATCGACTTATGTGTTGTACGAGCCGGAGAGTTTTCTGGCACCGGAAGCCATCGAAAGACGCTACTTACATGAAGTTTTTATTGACGACACTGATTTCCCGATTTCATCACATTATATCAACGAACTATCCCAAACCGGCACGCAGTTTGTCGTGCAAAGTAAATGGATGAAGACCATCGTAGTAGAGAGTACGGATAGCCTTGTTGTCGAACAGATAAAGCAAAAACCTTTTGTCGATTCAGTCCGATGCGTGTGGAGCGGAGAAAGCCGGATGGATGTAGAGCCTTGTCCCGATAAAACGTCGCTTTATGAAACGACATCTCAACCTGACAGTACGTTATACGGGTGTACCGCAGCACAAATTAAAATGCTAAACGGAATACGCTTACATGAAGCCGGTTATCGTGGTCAAAAGATGCGTATTGCGGTTATTGATGCCGGGTTTATGAACGTAGACAGGATGGATGCGTTTGCTTCATTGGATTTGATAGGGACTTATAATGTGACATTTCCTGACAAAAGCGTTTTCTGTGAGGATAATCATGGAACCAAAGTTTTATCCTGTATGGCGGCCAATCTGCCGGGTATATTTGTAGGAACAGCGCCCGATGCCGCCTTTTTGTTAATAAAAAGCGAGGATATACGCGGCGAGTACCCGATAGAAGAAGACTATTGGGCGGCAGCGGTTGAGTATGCCGATAGTGTTGGTATCGATGTCATTTCGTCCTCATTAGGCTATTCGGAGTTTGATAGCTTACCGGATTATTATTTGATGTCGGATTTAAACGGACAAACCGCTTTTGTAAGCCGCATAGCATCCCTTGCCGCACAAAAAGGGATGTTGATAGTCGTCAGCGCCGGCAATGAAGCCAATAAGAATTGGGAACGTATCACTTTTCCGGCTGATGCAAAGGAGGTATTATGTGTGGGCGGCATTACTTCCGACGGAGAAAGAAGCTTGTTCAGTTCGGTCGGGATGACTGCTGATTACCGTATCAAACCGGATGTTGTCGCCTTAGGTAATAATGTCTGTGTTATCAACGACGCCGGGCAAGTGGAATATGGCAACGGTACATCGTTTTCGGCGCCCCTGGTTGCGGGGATGGCCGCTTGTTTGTGGCAGGCCTTTCCGTTGATGAAAAACGCCGAACTGATACAACT
>CAYUAK010000191.1:0-2042 GCA_964442765.1 uncultured Tannerella sp.
GAATTTGTCAACCGGATCAAAGTTCCGGTAATGGGTTATAAAGTATTGGCAGCAGGCGCTATCAGGCCGGAGGATGGATTCAAATGGGCGTTTGAGAATGGCGCCGATTTTATCTGTGTGGGCATGTTCGACTTCCAGGTGGTAAACGACGTAAACATTTGTTTAGATGTCCTTAAAAACCTGAAAAACAGAACCCGCGCGTGGTGTTCGTAATTCAAGACGTTATCGCCAATTATTATCACTAATCGTTCAAATTTTTTGCCAAATAAACATGAACCAAAAAAAGACGGTTTTAAAGCCTGAAAAGTTTTTAACACTCGCGTTCCTTCCTGCCATAGCCGCTGTCTCGTGTGCTACCGACACAGCGCCTCCAAATTTTTTAGTCATCCTGATCGATGATTCGGGCTTTGCCGACTTTGGTTGTTATGGAGGGTTGATTCCTACGCCAAATATTGATGCCTTGGCACAGCAGGGCGTTCGTATGTCGCAGATGTACAACTGCGCCCGTAGTTGCCCCACCCGGGCTTCGCTGCTCACCGGTCTGTACCCTCAACAGGCAGGCGTCGGACACATGGTTGGCAGCGACAAGAGCCATATCTCACCTGCTTATCAGGGCTACCTGAACAACAATTGCGTCACAATCGGCGAGGTCATGCGCGATAACGGATATTTTACAGCGATGGTCGGAAAGTGGCATGTCGGACAGGAAGAAGGCGCAACACCCTGGGGACGCGGATTCGACCGCTCGCTGAACTCCGTCGCCGGAGGATTCTACTACAGAAAACATCCCAGAGCAGACTTGTACTTGGACGGAAAGAAGATAGAAAAAGACGATCCGCGTTTTGATGAGAATTATTATACAACCGACTTGTATACAGAATATGCAAATAAGTTTATTGACGAAGCGGCGCAAAAGAAACAACCCTTCATGGTCTATCTATGCTATAACGCCCCGCATTTTCCCTTACAAGCGCCCGAAGAAGACATAGCGGCTTTCAAAGGACAATTTAACAAGGGATGGGACGTGATGCGTCAAGAAATCTACGACAGGCAATTGAAAATGAACCTGTTAGGGAAACCGTATCAGCTAACTAAGCGCAGCCCGCTGATCCCGCTATGGCAGGATATTGGAGAGGAGCAGCGCGAACAAAGCCTCTTTACGATGGAACTTTATGCCGGTATCATAGCGCATTTAGATAATGCCATCGGCGAAATAGTCAAAGAGCTCAAAAGAAAGGGATTGTTTGAGAACACGGTGATTATGCTTCTCTCCGATAACGGAGCGAATGCCGAAGGCGATAATGTCTATGGCACTTTCAAAGGTGCGAATCCGGGACGATGGGATTCAAACATCTTCCTCGGACAAGCTTGGGCTGAAGCGACGAACGCGCCGTTTTTCCTATATAAACATCACACCCATGAAGGCGGTATTGTCACTCCGCT
This sequence comes from uncultured Tannerella sp., assembly GCA_964442765.1. GTDB lineage: Bacteria > Bacteroidota > Bacteroidia > Bacteroidales > Tannerellaceae > Tannerella. Next base: position 1,444 of record CAYUAK010000191.1, read on the forward strand.
TATCGTTACCTATCCGAAAGGTATAGCCTCAAAAATGAACGGTAAGATAGTGCACGAACCCGGACATGTCATCGACATCATGACTACCTTAGTTGAAATGAGCGGCGCAACATATCCGAAAACTTTCAATAATCACAACATCATCCCCATGCAAGGTATCAACCTGTTTCCAATATGGTTAGGCAAAAAACCGAGCCGGAAAGAGCCACTTTTCTGGGAACATGAGGGCAATATTGCTTTGCGCGACGGACGATGGAAACTTGTTAAGGAGTTCAACGAACCCGACTGGCAACTCTATGATATGAACAAAGACCGCACAGAATGTAACGACTTAGCAAAAGTTGAACATCAAATATTTGATAAAATGATGGCTAAATGCCGTATGATGTGCGAAAAAGTCGGGGTGGCGCCCATCGATTTCGGCAAAGCCCCACGATGGATGTTACCGGTAAAAGCGTATAATTGAGCCAAAATTTATATAAATAAAAGCAACAATGAAAACAATCATTAATAATAAAACGATGTCAATAGAGAAATATTTAGAAAGGATAAATTATCACGGAGATTTGGCAGTAAATTACGATACACTGTCCGAGCTG
>CAYUAK010000192.1:0-16043 GCA_964442765.1 uncultured Tannerella sp.
CCTAAAACGAAAGATTCGTTCCGGTTTGAGATAAAGAAAAAGTAAATTAAGAACATCCCCCTGCCCCCTTTTTTTTCTTCACTTCGTAAAGAGACACATTATTTTTAATTTTAACATCAAGGAACGTTCTTCACTTCGTAAAGAGACACATTATTTTTTAAAATCAAGGAACGTTCTTCACTTCGTAAAGAGACAGATTATTTTTAAACATCAAGGAACGTTGTTCCGCAAGCGAACATTCCATTGAATAAAAATTATTGTGTTGTTTTACGAAGTGAAACAAACAGACACATTGTCTGATTATTAACACTAAGGAACATTGATCAATTTTAATAGGAACGTTCAAAGGGGGAATAAAGAAAAAATAGTTATGAAAAGACAACTTCTATATTATGTACTGTTCCTCTGTTTCTTTCTGCCGGCGACAGCGCAGAAAAAGGCGTATATGCACCCTGAAGCGCAGATAGCCTTTGTGAAGAAACAGATAAACAAGAAGCAGGAACCATTCCTGTCGGCTTACCGGCAGCTTATCTCATTGGCAGACAGCGCATTGAAAATACCCCATCATGCTTTGGAAGATTTCAGCGTGCCGGGTTATTATATCGACGCAGAAGGACACCGGAGAAACTCAAAAGCCTTACAGACAGATGCTTTCTATGCATATTGCAGCGCGCTGGCTTATCGTCTAAGCGGCAGCAAGAAGTATGGAAACAAAGCGATAGAGCTGATGACCGCTTGGGCGAAGGTTAATAAAAAGTACTCGGATAATGACGGCACGTTAGTCATGTCGTATTCGGGCAATGCGATGGTCATGGCAGCTCAACTGATGTCGGAAAGCAGTCTGTGGAAAAAAGACGACCATACGTTGTTCGACCGGTGGTTGTTGAACGTTTATCGCAAAGCAAACAATGAGATACGCACCCGCGCCAATAACTGGGCTGACTGGGGCAGGTTCGGCTCAACGCTCTGTGCCGTCTATTTCAACGATACCGCCGAGCTGAACGAAACGTTCCCAACGCTCATGCCTCTCACCTTAACAAATTATGTATCACCATAAAAAGAATAAACGGTTTCCTGCCGTTGAGGTGTGAAGTGTTTTTTCAACCGGCATTCTACCCCAAACGGGATAATGGAATTTTAAAAAAAATTGAAAACTATATGAAAAGAACTTATTATTTATTTTTTATCGCGCTAATTTTCGCTTGCACCGGCAAAGGCAAGTATGTCTATTACAGTGAATATGGCGCTGTGGGCGACGGGAAAACCGACGACCAGGAAGCTATTGTCCGCACACACGAAGCTGCTAATGAGGCAGGTCTGACTGTACGAGCGGATGCGGGAAAGACCTATTATATAGGACGCGGAAGCAAGGTCGCCGTGGTTCAGACCAACACTGAATGGGGCGACGCTAAGTTTATCATAGACGATACGGACGTTGAAAACCGCAACCGCCAGATATTCAGCGTTACATCCAAACTTGCCTCCGAAGAAATCACATCGGTCAAGACGCTGAAGAAAAATCAGGAGAAGTTGGACTTAACCCTTCCATACGCCTCATTTATCGTCGTTACCGATAACACGACCCGGCGGTTTATTCGTTACGGGTTAAACCAAAACAGCGGTTCGTCGCAAACCGACGGGTTCGTGATTGACAAGAACGGACGCGTAGATATGAAAGCGCCTATCATCTGGGACTTTAACACCATCAGTTCGATGGTAGCCTATCCGATAGACGAGCAAAAACTGACTATCAGCGGCGGACATTTTACGACCATAGCCAACCAGGCCGAATCGCGATATAACTATTATGCTCGTGGAATAGGTATCAATCGTTCCAAAGTGGTGGTTGATGGCTTACAACATATTATCTCCGGCGAAGGCGACCATGGCGCCCCTTATGGCGGTTTCCTCAATATATCCAACTGTACCGAAGTGTTAGTGCAGAACTGTATCCTGACGGGACACAAGGTCTACTCAACCATCGGCGCCGCCAATGCGCCGGTGTCGATGGGGACGTATGATATAAGCGTCGGACGCTCAACGAATGTTACTTTCAAGAACTGCAAACAGTTTAACGATATTCACGATTCAAGGCAATGGGGAGTCATCGGGTCAAACTTTTCTAAAAACATCACCTACGACGGCGTGGAGTTTTCGCGCTTCGATGCCCACCAGGGGGTGGCCAACGCTACTATCAGAAATTCGACGCTTGGACACCAGGGCGTTAATCTTATTGGTAGCGGTGTATTTCTTATTGAGAACTCGAAAGTTTGCAGCTCCAGCTTCCTCAATTTGCGCGACGACTACGGCAGTACATGGGAAGGCGAACTCATTATCCGCAATTGCGAGTACTTTCCGCGTAACGGCAGGCGAGGCGATGCGGTGCTGCTAAACGGAAGTAACTCAGGGCAGCACGACTTCGGATATGTATGCTATATGCCCGAAAAGATAACGATAGACGGTCTTTTTATTAACGACAATCCGCCCGACAACTATGAAGGACCAAAAATTTTCGCCCCGTTCAACCGCGAGTTTACCAGCGCCGAGTATGTCGAACAGTTCCCGTATGTGATAACCAAAGAAGTCGTCATTAAAAACCTGACTGTCAAAAGCGGCAAGCCTTTGATTGTCAGTAATAACCCTTATATGTTCCGCAATGTAAAAATAACAAAGCTATGAAGAAAATTTTATTATTATCGCTCATAATGGCGCTTATGGCTTGCTCTGGAAATGTAAAGTATGTCTCTTATAGTGACTATGGGGCGGTAGGCGATGGCGTTACTGATGACTTTGACGCCATCATCCGGGCACATGCCGCAGCGAATGAGGCGGGACTGCCTGTGAAAGCGAAAGCAGGCGCTACTTATTATATTGCTCAGACTGGCAAGACAGCCGAGATACAGACCGACACGGATTGGAGCGATGCTAAGTTTATCATCGACGACAGTAAGGTGACCGTCGAAAACCGTGGCAATAACTTTAATATCTTCCATGTCACCTCCAAACTTCCTTCGCAGGAGATAACTACTGTCAAAACGCTAAAGAAAAACCAGACCAAACTTGACCTGACGTTGGCATATGCCTCTTTTGTCGTCGCTACCGACAATACGACCATGCGTTACATCCGGGAGGGGCTGAACCAAAACAACGGAATGGCACAAATAGATGTGTTTGTTGTCGATAAAAACGGGAATGTGGATATGAAAGCGCCTATTATCTGGGATTATAACACTATTTCCTCAATGATTGCTTATCCTATTGACACCAAGACGCTGACTGTCAAAGGCGGACATTTCACGACGATAGCCAACCAGGCCGAATCGCGTTACACGTATTATACCAGAGGCATTGGGGTCAGGCGGTCTAATGTGGTTGTCGACGGGCTGGTACATGTTATCACCGGCGAACTTGACCATGGTGCGCCGTACAATGGAATCGTCAATATAGCAAGGTGCACCGAAGTGTTGGTTATAGACTGTCAGTTTTCGGGGCATAAGATTTACTCCACTATTGGCGCGGCCAATGCGCCGGTACAGATGGGAACGTATGACACGCGGGTGAACAGCTCAACGAATGTGACCTATAAGGACTGTAAGCAAATCAATGACATTCATTCTACAACGACGTGGGGAATCATCGCTTCGGATTATTCGAAAAATCTGACGTATGACCATGTGGAGTTCTCGCGCTTCGACGCACACATGGGGGTGGCCAATGCTACGATAAAAAACTCCGTACTCGGACGGCAGGGAATCAATATCATCGGGAGCGGCGTATTCCTCATCGAAAACACCAAGGTTCATGCCGGCAGCTTTGTCAACCTGCGTGACGACTACGGCAGTACGTTTGAAGGGGAGTTGATCATACGTAACTGCGAATATATGCCCAATAACGGCAGGCGCTCGGACGCTGTCTTAGTGAACGGACGCTATTCAGGGCAACATAATTTTGGCTATACCTGCTTTATGCCACGAAAGATAACGATTGACGGGCTTATTATTCACGATAACAACCCGCCCGATAACTACCAGGGGCCGAAGATTTTCGCCGATTTCAACCGTGCTTTTACTAACGCCGACTATGTCGAACAGTTCCCATACGTGATAACGGAAGAAGTTGTTATCTCGAACCTGACTGTCAAGAGCGGAAAGCCTTTGATTGTCAGCAATAATCCATATATGTTCCGAAATGTCAAAGTGACTTACAAATAATAGATATGAAGAAATACTTAACCATAACCATACTGATGGCTGGCTTGTTGGCGTTTGCCGTCAGTTGCGGCGACAACGCGTCTCGGCATCCGCGCGTGATTGTTAGCGCCAAAGACAGGCCGGTGGTACTCGAAAAGATTAAGACGACCGAATGGGCGAAAAATACTTTTGACGACATGGTCGAAAGAATAACCCCCTACGTAGAACGGCACAAGACAGACCCCGAATGGATTCTGAGCCGTTATATGATGAATTGGGCGCCCGGCAAACATTATACGGATTACTATGGACGGCAGGGGCTTTCCATCGACAGCTTGAGCGGTAACGCACCTTTCCCTACTGTCCGTGTGGCACTGTTTGCACGCACTCCCGTCAATACGGAGGGGCAAAGCTACCGGATGCCATCCATCGAAGAGCTGACGCCATACGACACTTCGGCTTACATGAGCCTGACCAACCCCACTACCGGACAAAAGGACAGGGTTGAGCCTTGGGGATTGGTCGAATCGGTCAATAGCCGCATTAACGGGTTAGCATTGGACGCCTCTATCCTTTATTGGCTGACAGGCAAAGAAGAATACGCAAAGTTTGCCGCCGACATCCTCGACCAGTTTGCACGGGGCGCTTATTATCAGAATCCGATACGCGGACACGGCTCTTTTGGGTTTATTGGCGCGCAAACACTCAACGATGCCACCTACCAGCCGTTGATGTTAGTGTATGATTTTGTGTATCCCTACCTGAAGAAGAAAAAGTATGAGATGAAGTATTACCAGCCTGTCTGGGATAAATTTGCCAATACCGTGTTAGTGAACGGTTATTGGGACAACAATTGGTATGCCGCCGAAAGTTGTACGATGATGTATGCCGCACTGCTGTTAGATGATAATTCCAGGCGTGATTTCTTCGTAGAGCATTTTTTAGAGAAAGATACTATCAGGGGCTCATGGGGACATTTGAGCCTGCGCTCGACGGTCGAAAAGTGGCTGACGCCCGACGGTCATTGGAAAGAACCGGGTGGCTACCACACTTTTCCGGTATCAAACTTATTAAGAGCGTCATTAGCAATGGAAAACAATGGATACAGGGTGTTTGAGAAATACCCGGCTTTGTTTGATGCTGCTTCTGTGGTGATGAAATATGTATATCCAAACCTGAATATTTCGTCCTTCGGCGATTCGGGACGCGGCGTCCCCAGCGACGACTTACTTGAGTTGGGGCTTCTGTTTGCTTACAAATATCGCCCCGAAGCCTTGCCCTCGCTCTTAGCGTGCATGGACCAACTGATGAAGTTCGGTTATTATAAACGCGACCGGATGAGTTCGTATGCTTTGTTATGTTACTTGCCGGAGATAAAGAACGAAAAGGGATATACGTATGCGTGGCATCGCAGCGGGACACAGGACTTCGCCAAGTTTTTCGTGCAACGCAACGGGACAGACAAGGATTATGGTCTGATGTATTCCATCCAATGCGCTACCTATAACCACAACCATAACAACGGGATGTCGATGGAGCTTTACGGTTCGGGCGATGTGATGGGCATTGACCCCGGTGTTGGGCCCTATTACGAACATCCGATGCACCAGACCTATTTTGCCCAATGGGCAGCCCATAACACAGTCGTTGCAGCAGGCTCGTCAGCTTCGGTGCCTTATAGCGGCGGGTCAGGGACAAAAAGGGTGGGAGAGTTGGAGATGAAAGCCATGGAACCACTACCCGAAGCTGAAGCTATCTCGCCATACGTGTCGTTTACCGACAGCCGGTATTTTGACCGCTCGACGGAGACCAACCAGCAACGCACGATGGCTATCATCCGCACTTCCGACAAAAGCGGCTATTATGTGGACGTGTTCCGTAGCGATAACAAAATGCGGAACGACTATATGTACCATAATATAGGCAACGACATCGAGCTGTTTACGCCTGGCAACAAACCTATCCCGTTGAAAGAGAGCCGGATAGACTTAGTTGAGAAAGATTATCCGGGCTTCCGACATATATCCGCTGTAAAGGCAACGGGGAAATATGCGGAGGATGTAGTGGCTTTGTTTACGATGCTCAACGAAAATATCGGGACACGCTACATGAAAGTATACTTGCCGGCCAACGCGAATCAAAACTATTATTCCGGTCAGTCGCCTAAGGCGCGAACAGCAGGCCGGTATTCAAGCCTGACGGTGCCTACCTTGATGGTACAGAACAAAGGCGAGGCATGGACGAACCCCTTCATCGCCGTTTATGAGCCTTATTTTGAAAAAGACGGCCCTTCCGTGTTAAAAGTGACTCGCCTGAATCGTAACCATGGAGGTGACTTTGTGACATTATTAGTAGAGGAAAAAGGAGGCGAACAACAGTATATCTTCCAGGGCGTCAATAGGTCTGACCTTGAAAATACGGCATCCAACTATGCTTTCAAAGGATATTTCGGTGTTGTCGCCCTGAAGAACAACCAGCCGTTGTATTTTTATATAGGGAAAGGCAAGAAACTCTCCTTTGGCAATTACACCCTCGAAGGGCAGGACGACAACTGCAGCGCGAATGTCTATTACACAGGCAGCCAATGGAAGATTACCGCCACCCAGCCAATTACCATCACAATTAAAAATCAGAGAATCAGCGCTGTCGCATTAAATGGACAAAATATCCGTGTGTCGAGTATCGGTTCGGTCATATCGTTTATTGTGCCAATAGTTAAAGAAGGTACTTTATCATTCAGATAAAAAAACTCTGTGTAACTCTGTGTCTCACTGTGTTCTCTGTGCTAAAAAAAGTGTTTCTTTGTTTTTCTGTTTCTCTGTTTCTCTATACAAAAATAAATACAATGGTAAAAATCATCTATAGAAGTATTCTAAAGATACTCTCGCTATGCCTTCCGTTTACCGGCATAGCCCAAACGCTCAACACCGACAGCGCCATAGCGTTGTTATCGCGTTTAGACCTTTCACGTCCAGGTCTTGAAAAAGTAAAAGCTGCTTCTGCAAACGCCGAGGCAGCATCTAAGGAATTGCTGTCTTATTATCGGGAAAGAACATCAGTAAAGCATCCGGTTGTCCGGTCATTAAAAAAGTCCTCGTTAGGCAACTATGCAAGAGCCAGTACGATGGAGCAAGCCGATAATGCGTTGAAGCATATTTTCATCGGTCAGTCGGCTTACCCGCCCTACTTTTGCGGGGAGGACATCGATTGGGGTTATCGCCCTGTCCCCGATAACGAATGGGTATGGCAACTGAACCGGATGGGCTTCTGGGGCGCTTTGGCTTCGGCCTACTGGCATACCGGTGACGAGAAGTATGCCAAAGAATGGGCTTTCCAACTGACCGACTGGGTGCGGAAAAACCCCAATGACGCCGAGCATGCGTATGCTTGGCGCTCTATCGAAGCCGGTATACGGGGACATTCCTGGACGTCTCACTTCCAACATTTCCTTGATGCACCGTCGTTTACACCCGCAGTATTGGTGACCTTTATGAACAGTTGTTTTCAACATGCCGACTATCTGATGACCAAATATACGGCGCGCAGTAATTGGGGCCTGATGGAAGCCGAAGGCATGGCATTTATAGCCTTCCTTTTTCCGGAATTTAAGAACTCCGAAATGTGGAAGACAGAAGCTATCAGCCGGTTGAACAAAGAGATAAACAACCAGGTTTATCCCGACGGCCATCAGCGCGAGTTAGCTATCGGCTACCATCTCGGATGTATCAGTTGGTTTGACAGGACGCTCGACCTGGCGAAGATGAACGGTATGGAGGAGGCTTTTCCGGCCTCCTACCGGGTGACCATAGAAAAGATGTGCGAAGTACCCATGAAGTTAGGGATGCCCGATGGCGCAAATACCCAGTTTGGAGATTCATGGAAAGGCAGTCCGGGCGCCAACTATGGAAGCCTCAGACGATGGGCGGCTCTATACAACCGCCCCGATTTCCTCTATTTTGCTTCCGAAGGCAAGGAAGGCGTCCGACTGAAGGAGACCGCTTTTGCCTATAAGGAGAGCGGTCTTTATTCAATGCGCAGCGGATGGGATAAAAACGCTGTCTGTTTAGTTTTAAAATGTGGCCCCGATGGAGGCGGACATAGCCACCCTGACAACGGCACGTTTGAACTCTATGCCGGAGGACGCCACTTGATGCCCGATGCAGGGTGTTATATCTACAGCGGAGACCCCGAAAATAGGGCATGGTTTCGTCAGACAAAAGTTCACCAGACACTGACCCTCGACGGGAAGAATACCGCGTATGCCCCCAGACACCTGTTTTGGCAAACGGGCGACAACTTGGATGTGTTAGTAGTAGAAAACAGGTCGTACCCAACGCTAACGCACCGCCGCGCTGTCTTTTTTGTGGACAAGTCTTATTTTGTTATCGTCGATGAAGCCATCGGCGAAGCGACCGGCGAGGTAGCCGTTCATTTTCAGTTTGCACCCGGCGAGTTCAAGTTGGACAACAAGGCTTTGACCGCGCAGACCGGCTTCAAAGAAGGATGGAACGTATCCGTACAAAACGTTATCCCGAAGGAAGCCAAGCTGTTAGAAGAAGAAGGGCAGGTATCGTACGAATACACCAAGAAAGAACCCCGTCCAGCCTTTTGTTTCCAAACCACTAAGAGCGCACCCGAAAAAGGCGTCCGTTTCATAACCATAGTCGCCCCCTACGCGAAAACACCGCAGGTCATCCGTGCCGAACTTATCGGCAATCCCCCTGTCGGCAGCAACCAAGTGGAACTGAAAATAACCTATAGCGGCCAATCCAAACAAATCGGCTATACCCTCCCCCAATTCCCCCTTTGAACGAGGCAGGGATTAGTATAATCTGAATTGCTGAATTTCGCCAAGTATTTTGGTCAATTGATAAAAAAGCGTATCTTTGTGGTCAAAAAAGAGTTATCATTTAAAACTTTTTTAAAAAACAACTATGAAGAAATTATTTTTATTGGTATTAATGCCATTGATTACTAACGCGCAGTTTATAACCAAGTATCCGGAAATCCCCCGGATAGACGTTCATACGCATATCGGCGATACGACGGGTAACAGTTTTGTGAAATATTTACATCTCAGGGATACGGCAAAACTCCGGTTTAATGTAGATATAGCTATGTGGATCAACCTCACACAGAACGACGTACAACGGACGCTCCAAAAAACCAACGGACGTATGTTAAGCGCTTTCAGTACATACCGCCCGGCACAGGTGGGTATTGAATATTACAAGCCGGAGGACATAGAGAAGTTCAAGAAGCAAGGGTACATCGGATATAAGATATGGTATGGCCCCAGCTACCGGCAAGAGCCGGCGCTTGTCAAATATCCATACGTCGATGACCTGGTGCACGAACCGGCTTTTACTCAGTTAGAAAAACAGCGTGTCTTCATCGCTTCGCTTCATATTGCCGACCCCAATGGCCCCTTTGAGTGGCGTACCAACTGGGCTGCCGACCCAGTAGAGTATTGGCGGGAAATTATTGCGCTTGAACGGGTATTGCATCGACATCCAAACCTGTATATTGTTGTGGCGCATGGCTTCTGGCTGATGACACAGGATGCGCAGCTCGACTTCCTGCGTTATGTGCTGGATACCTATCCCAACTGTAACTTGGACATCTCGGCAACCATCAACTATGCCAACCTGCCCTCGTATGATAACCTGAGGGATTTTTACATCAAGTATCAGGATAGACTGTGTTGGAGCATGGATTTTTCTATGCGGACGAATCAGTCTTCGATATCAGGTACGGTTAAATTTGCCGGCGACTGGTTTAGATTTTTGGAAACTGACGACGTGTTTGGCGAAGATATGGCCAATAACAAAAAGCCCATCAAAGGATTAAACCTGCCTAAGGAAGTCCTGGAAAAACTTTACTACAGAAACGCCCTCCGCATCTATCCGCCCCAACTGAAAGAAAGCATGAAGAGCTTAGGGTATCAGGTAAATTGAAAGAGGGCTTTGGGATGAAACTGCGTTAATAGATAACACGGTATCCTTGTCGTCGCATAAAGTTAGTTGGGGTTGTTTTTTTTCTTTTTCTTTTTGAGCTTGTCGAAGCGCGAAACGCTGTCATCGAGGATGTCTTTCGAATCGCGTTTTTCTTCTTTGATGAGGTCATCATTGAGTAAGGAGAAGGGTTTTGTCCCGTTTTTGTTCATGTTGATGATGTCGAAGGCGCGGTCGGAGGTGATTGTGACTAAGTTGGCAGGTGTATTGCGGTCGGTAGAGTAGGTCAGCTCCTTACGGAAAATATCCATTTTAAAGAAATAATACCGGTTATCCTGTGTCTGGAGTTCTTCTTTAGGCGAAGGCAGTTGTTTGCGTCCTTCAACGTAGGCGTCGACTTCATAGTTCAAGCAGCATTTCAACTTGGCGCATTGGCCGGCTAATTTTTGCGGGTTCATTGACAGGTCTTGAAAACGCGCTGCATCGGTGGCTACCGAAATAAAACTGCTGACCCACGAAGAGCAGCATAGCTCGCGTCCGCAAGGGCCTATCCCGCCGATGCGACCGGCTTCCTGACGCGCTCCAATCTGTTTCATCTCGATGCGGATATGAAATGTCTCTGCCAGCACTTTGATAAGTTGGCGGAAATCGACCCGCTCGTCGGCTATATAATAGAAGATAGCTTTTGTGCCATCGCCCTGATATTCCACATCGCCGATTTTCATGTTGAGGCCTAAGTCGGATGCTATCTGGCGTGACCGAATCATTGTTTCATGTTCCCGGCTCTTTGCTTCTACGTTTTTATCCAGATCGGCCTGTTTAGCAATACGATACACTTTTTTCGGTTCTTCATCAAAGCGATAGCGGTTTTTTTTCATCTGAAGGAGAACGAGTTTACCTGTCAATGTCACCGTCCCGATGTCATGACCCGGCGAGGCTTCAACAGCGACCACATCCCCTTTTTTCAAAGGGAACTGCTCTTTGTTCAGGTAATACCCTTTGCGGGTGTTTTTGAACTGTACTTCGACGAAGCCGGTAGCGGTCTGCGCCTTTTCGATGTCACAGAGCCAATCGTAATTATTTAATTTATTGGTAGCTTTGGAATAACCCTTGATGCCTATTCCGCAACCTCTATCTTGTATACATTCCATTAAAATGCTAATTGTTAATGATTATTGTTGAATGAATAATGATTAATGTTGAATGATTATTGTCTAAACTCTAAACTCTAATTTATGAGGTTGTATTTTTTGAATAATTTCTCAATTGTTTCAAGCGCATAATCTAATTGCTTAAAAGTATGGGTAGCTATGAGAGAGAAGCGAATTAACGTATCGTCAGAAGCTACTGCCGGCGACACGACGGGATTAACGAAGATGCCGGCTTCAAAAAGGTCACGGACGATAGTGAACGTCAATTCGTTATTACGTATATATAAGGGGATGATAGGCGTTGCGGTATGGCCTATTTCACATCCTATCCTGCGGAATCCGTCTAACGCATAGTGTGTTAGCTTCCATAGTTGTTCAATGCGTTCGGGTTCGCTCAACATGATATCCAGAGCAGCATTCGCCGAGGCTATCGAAGCGGGCGTGCAGCTTGCGCTGAAGATATAGGTACGGGCGTTATGTCGCAGATAGTTTATCGTATCCGTATCGGAGGCAATAAATCCGCCCAAAGCAGCAAAAGACTTGCTAAAAGTTCCCATGATAAGGTCTACATCCTGTGCTAAGCCAAAGTGGTTACAAGTGCCGCGTCCGTGATTACCGAGGACGCCGATGGCATGTGCTTCGTCGACCATGATACTGGCGTTGTATTTCTTGGCCAATCCGGTTATCTCCTTCAGGTTGGCAATATCGCCTTCCATGCTGAAAACACCGTCTACTACAATGAGCTTGACTTTATCGGCGTCACACTTCTGAAGCTGTTTCTCTAACGATTCCATGTCGTTATGCTTGAATTTCAGCTTTGTAGAGAAGGATAAACGGATACCTTCGATGATAGAGGCATGGTCGAACTCGTCCCAGATAATAAAATCTTCCCGTCCGGTAATGCAGGATAGAACGCCTTCATTGACCTGAAAGCCGGTAGAGAAGGATATTGCATCATCCTTCCCGACAAACTCGGCTAAACGTTTTTCCAATTTCACATGTATATCTAATGTCCCGTTCAAAAAACGGGAACCGGCGCACCCTGTACCGTACTTTTTTATTGCATCGATAGCAGCTTCCTTCACCTTCGGATGATTCGTTAAGCCCAAATAGGAGTTAGAACCAAACATTATCACTTTTTTCCCTTGGATGAGAACTTCGGTGTCCTGATCGCTTTCAATTTCGCGAAAGTAGGGGTAAATACCGGCTGCTTTCGTTTTTTGAGGAGCGTCATATCTTGACATTTTTTCGCGTAATAATTTCATTTTTAAGTATGATGTTATTAAGTTAAGCCTATATGTTACGACCAATTCGATGCAAAAGTAGTAAAAAGTTTCGACATACAGTTTTTTTTACACAAAAAAAAGGATTTTTTGCGCTCTTTTTTACGCTCTTTTTACAATAAAAAAATTTTTCAGGCAGTTTTTTTTTGATAAATAAGTTATTTTGTGTACATTTGCGCGAAAATTGCGCTTGCTATGAGACGAAATATTCAGAAGGTTGTCGCGATAATAAATCCGGTATCGGGCGTTGGGTCGAAGGAAAAAATCCCTGATTTGCTTCAGTTGCGATGCAGAGAAAAAGGAATTTCTCTATACGTCGCTCTTACAGATTCTATTGGCCATGCTACGGAGCTGACCAAAAAGGCGATAGAAAACAACGCTGACTGTGTAATAGCGGTTGGTGGCGACGGAACAGTGAACGAGGTTGCCCGTAACTTGCTTTATTCGGATGTGGTTTTAGGAATCATACCGAGAGGTTCGGGGAACGGATTGGCGCGGGAGCTTTGCTTACCGATGGATATTAAAAGCTCCATTGACGTCCTGTTTTCGGACAGGATTTCTATCATTGATGCCTGTAAAGCCAATGAACATATCTTTTTTTGTACGTGCGGCGTAGGGTTTGATGCGGTTGTAAGCGAACAATTTGCAAAGGAAAAACACCGTGGGTCGCTTACTTACTTGAAAGATATTGTAGCAAGTTACTTAGATTTTAAACCCGAAAAGTATGAGCTACATATTGATAATAATATTATTCGCGAAGAGGCGTTCCTTATCACTTGCGCCAATGCTTCGCAATATGGGAACAATGCCTATATAGCCCCAGCCGCCGACATCCGCGATGGACAGATGGACATCACTATTTTATCTGCATTCAATACGCTTGACATAGGGCCGTTAGCTTTCCAATTATTTACTAAGTCGATAGATAAAAATAGCAAGATTAAGACTTTCCGGACAAAAGAAGCCCGGATAGTAAGGCACCAAGCAGGGATGATGCACACCGATGGCGACCCCGTGATGACTTCTAAAGATATTGAGCTTTCGGTGATGCGTTCGGCTATCCATGTTTTTACACCTGCAACTATCTCATTTGCAGAAGGGTTGCAACGACGGATTAATGAGGTGGTTAACTTCTTTTATAAATAGGAGTCCACTCCGAAAAATCAAAAAACTTTACCACAAAGAACACAAAGGAAATTCACGAAGAACACAAATCGCTGTAAAACAGGTTGTTTTCTTTATGTCATTTGTGTTAGTTTTGTGTTCTTTGTGGTTAAAAATACTTTTCGGAGTGGACTCAAATAGTTAATTCAGCACAGAGGGGGACAAAAAAATCAGGGGCACAGAGAGGGGTGTATTTGCACCCACAGAGAAGGGAAATTGGGGATAATAAAAAAAAAAGATGTACCTTTGCGGCTTCTTTGATAATATATTGATAGATGATTAATAAAAAAGACCTGATGATTTATCAGGAAAATGTGTTTGAAGATATGGAAGAAACAATCGTTACCGTTCCTATCTTGATGGAATGTGATAAGGACGAGGATTTTTCCGAAGGTATTGATAAGGTGGGAGATACCATTCCTATTCTGCCGCTTCGCAATATGGTGCTATTTTCCGGAGTGGCTTTACCGGTTATCGCCGGTCGCGCCAAATCGATGCGTTTACTGCGTCATGCCGTACAAAAGAAAATACTGCTCGGCGTCTGTTGCCAGAAGGAACCGGATGTGGATGAGCCGGGGTTTGATGACCTCTTCCATATTGGCGTAATAGCCGAAGTGATGCGGATATTAGAGATGCCCGATGGCTCTACGACCGCCATTCTGCAGGGTAAAAAAAGGTTTTCTCTGCTCTCTATCTTAGAGACTGAGCCGCATATTATAGGACAAATACAACTTTTAGAAGAAACACGCCCTAAAAAAACAGACCGCGAATTTGAAGCGTTAGCCTCCACTATTAAAGACTTGACTATTAAAATGATGGTCTCGTCGATGGATCCCCCAAGGGATTTGATCATGTCTATTCGTAACAATCAAAACATTCTTTATCTGATAAACTTTGCGGCATGTAACATTATTGCCGATGCCGCGACTAAACAGGAGCTGCTGAATATCGGCGATTTGAAAGACCGCGCTTATCGGCTGCTTTTTATCCTCAACCGTGAATATCAACTGCTTGAACTGAAAGCCTCTATTCACCACAAGACGCACGAAGACATTAATAAACAGCAAAAAGAATATTTTTTACAGCAGCAAATAAAGGCTATTCAAAAAGAGTTAGGGAGTGAAAACATCAATGAGATTGATATAGCCGAAATGCGTGACAAAGCCAAAAAGAAGAAATGGACACAAGAGGTTGGTGGTATTTTTGAGAAGGAGATCGTTAAGTTAGAACGCCTTAATCCACAGTCGCCCGATTATTCCGTCCAATTTCAATATGTCCAAACCATCATTAACTTGCCATGGGGCGAGTTTAGTAAGGATAACTTCAACCTGAAACGTGCCGAGCGCATCCTGAATCGTGACCATTATGGGATGGAAAAGGTCAAGGAACGTATCATCGAACACTTGGCGGTACTTAAACTCAAGAATGACCTGCGGTCGCCTATCATCTGTCTGCATGGACCGCCGGGCGTAGGCAAGACCTCGTTGGGTAAGTCGATAGCCGAAGCCCTGAACCGCAAATATGTACGTATCTCATTAGGCGGCCTCCACGATGAAGCCGAAATACGCGGCCACCGTCGCACCTATATAGGCGCAATGGCAGGTCGTATAATCGAAAGTATAAAGAAAGCGGGAACATCCAATCCCATCTTTGTTTTAGATGAGATAGATAAGGTAGGTAATGACTTCAAGGGCGATCCGGCATCGGCTTTGCTCGAAGTGCTTGACCCCGAACAAAATGAACACTTTCACGACAACTATTTAGATATAGATTATGATTTGAGTAAGGTCATGTTTGTCGCTACCGGTAACAATTTAAACGCCATTTCGCAACCGCTTTTAGACCGTATGGAGCTGATTGAGATGAGCGGTTATATTGCCGATGAAAAGGTTCATATTGCTTTGAAACATCTTATTCCCAAGCAGATGGAAGTGCACGGGGTGAAAGAGGGAAAGGTTAAATTCGACAAGCCTTCGCTTCATTTTATCATCGATTTTTATACGCGGGAAAGTGGTGTCCGTGAGTTGGAAAAGAAGATTGCTAAGATAATGCGTAAGATTGCGCGAAAGATAGCAACCGACGAGGAGTCGCCTTCGGTTATCACCCCCAAGCTGGTTCGTGAATATCTTGGCGTTGAGGAGTTTACACCGGATAAGTACCAGGGGAATGATTATGCAGGCGTCGTTATCGGGTTAGCCTGGACAGCGGTGGGTGGCGAGATACTTTTTGTAGAGACCAGCTTGAGCAAAAGTAAGGAACCCAAACTGACAATAACCGGCAATTTGGGCGATGTGATGAAAG
>CAYUAK010000193.1:0-2462 GCA_964442765.1 uncultured Tannerella sp.
ATCATGCTCAAGGAGCAAGGACTTTCAAACAGGGAGGTGTCTAGACGCACAGGACGGGATCGAGCCACAGTATCAAAGTATTGGAACGAGTATCAACAGGGACTGAGGCAATTGGACGAGTGGGGTTCGGATATTAAAGCGATTCAGGAAGGGTTGTTTGCAAAGCCAAAGTATAACGCCAGGAATCGCAAGAGGCACAAGTACACGAAGGAATTGGACACACGTCTGAAGGCGATTCTGAAAGAAGAGTCTCGGAAGGACCGTCTGTTTGGGCAGGGCCATAAGCAGAAACTTACGAACAAGCAGATCCATCAAAAGCTGGTGAATGAGGGATACGACATCAGCGGGGTCACGATCAATATAGCCCTGGCGGAAATACGGAAGAGACAGAAAGAGGTTTTCATCCGACAGCAATATGAATTAGGAGATCGTTTGGAATACGATTTTGGCGAAGTATATTTAGACTGCGGTGAAGGGATAAAAACCTATCATATAGCAGTATTGTCGTCTCCCGGCGGTGGCTTTCGATGGCTATATTTGTACACAAATCAGAAGAAAGCCGTGTTTATGGACAGCCATGTCCGTTTTTTCGAGATGATGGGTGGCTGCTACCGTGAAATCGTATATGACAACATGCGAAACGTAGTAAGCAAATTCATCGGCAAGAGCGAAAAAGAACTGAATGAGGATTTGCTGAAGATGTCGCTCTACTACGGTTTCCGTATCAACGTGACCAACTGCTTCAAGGGCAACGAAAAAGGCCATGTAGAAAGCAGCGTAAAGATTCTGAGGAATCAGATATTCGCCGATAAATGGACGTTTAACAGCCTTGAGGACGCACAGGAATACGCGCAGAGCCAATTGCTGAAGATGAATGAAGCCAGTCAAATGGAGGAAGAAAAGAAAACCCTCCAGCCATATCGTCCTCCGTTGGAGCTGGCTATCATTAGCGAAGGGAAAGTAAACCCGAGCTCTCTGGTGAGCGTGGACACGGTGTTCTATTCGGTTCCCGAGCATCTCGTTGGGAAAGTGGTCGTGGTCAAGAAATACCACAATGAAATCCGCATATATGCAGGAAACGAGATGGTTGCCAGGCACAAGCGATTGTTCGGCAACGGGAAAATGCAGATTGACATTTGCCATTACTTGAATACCCTGCGCAAGAAGCCCGGCGCTGTGCGTAACAGCGTGGCCCTCAAGAGTATACCAAGGCTCAAGGCCATCTTTGACACCTACTACACCAAGCAGCCCAGGAAGTTTATCGAGCGGTTCCTGGAAAACAAAGAGCTGCCCATCGACGAGATCATAGCGCTCTTTGAGCGTGAAACAGCCAATAAAGGTGAAATAGCCGCGCTGGACGTTGTCAGGCCCATATCACAGATTGTCGTGTCCGCCAGGGCTTTTGTGGCCAACTACGCCGCTCTGGTGAACGGAGGTGTGCGATGAACATCACAGAATTGGCGGGAGGTTTGAAACTTCCGTACGCCCGCGATAACTGGCAGCAGCTTATTGAGGAAGCCAGGCATACCAAACAGGATTACACCGTTTTTCTTGAAAACCTGCTGGAGAGCGAATGGCGTCTTCGTACCTCCAACGGGCAAGCCAGAAGAATCAAAGAAGCAAAGTTTCCCTTGAAAAAATACCTTGTAGACTTCAAGAGAAATAAATACGACGAGGTTTTTTCTCCTAAGTTCGAGGAACTTGAAACCCTTGAATTTATCAGAAACAAGGAAAACATCATCCTGATCGGAACACCCGGCGCCGGCAAGACGCATTATGCCATTGCTCTTGGCATTGCCGCTTGCATGAGAGGATATAATGTACTATTCGCTTCTATCCCGAATCTCATCGTAGAACTCAAAGAAACGATGAGCACTAACCAACTGAGCAATTACAGAAAGCGCTTTGAGAAATATGACCTTGTCATATTGGACGAGCTTGGCTATGTTTCCTTGGATAAAAATGGCTGCGAGATGCTCTTCAATCTCATTTCTTCTAGAAATGATAAGGGCTCCATCATTGTTACCTCCAACCTCACTTTCGATCGTTGGGAAGAGGTTTTCAAAGATCCTACTCTCACCGGCGCATTAATCGACCGCCTTGCCCATAAAGCCCACATCTTGGACATTTCGAGGGACAAAGGCGGCCGTTTCGAGGAAACCATCGCTTGGCTCGAAGATTCCAAACGGTAGTTTTTCCGAGGGGGCATAACTTGGCACTTATGCCCTCTCCTATGACTACATTATAGCTTATTTTACAACTCCTCGTGGATGACTTTTCAATTATATTGCCTGGCTGGTTTTTCGCTTGACAAAAACAGGAGCTTCTCCCAAGCCCACATGAGCCTGCCGTGGGCGGCGCATCAGCCTGCAGACGAAAAGAATTAGCATATCGCAAACTGGCGCAAACAGCATATTTTGAAAAAATTACGGCAATTTGCAAATTTGTGGTTATCAAAACCC
>CAYUAK010000194.1:0-1959 GCA_964442765.1 uncultured Tannerella sp.
TATCTGAAAGAACAAGGACACCATTTGGTATTTGATTAATTGGCATATTATACTCCTTTATCATCGTTTTTTCTTTTCTTCTTCAGCCTTAAATAAATCAAAATGTGTCACGCCAAGTATGGGTATATGTCCTTTTTTAATTGGGGCGTTAATATGCGTATGTCAAGGGGACGGTTAGTGTGAACCCCTCACTGTACAAAAAGCATGTTAGCGGTATAACAATAAAACCTATTCGAAAAACTAAAAAAATAGGGTAATTAAACTTTTTACGTCCTTTTTCCTTATTAACATAACATGGCGACTATTGCGGTCAAAGAGCCTCCAACGGCTAATAAGTTATGTGACCAATGACGCCGAGTATGCTTTTAAGGGTATTTGACAACTTAAATTGCTTGTGATTGTAATACAGGCTTTAACCAATTTTTGTGAATTTCTACACAACGAAAAGATAAAAATGCTTGCATCACAATCCCTCCTTATGATTATTGCAGGATAAGATTGCCTGATAATAACGAAGTTTAGTGTACGCACTCCTACGTGCAGTTTTGTGTACTCAAAGGCAACCCGGCCACGTTCTCAAAATCGCGCTCGTAGCGGCAAACCGTCCCTCGGCCTGTCCTGCTATTTTATTATACCACACTTGCACTTCCAGGGTTCATGGCGTTTTGGTGTGCGCGGCAACGGGCATGGGCGTTTATATGAAGGTAAACGGGGTTGATTTTGTGTTTTTGACACAACAAAAACGCCTATGGAAACATACGCGTAAAAAAAACTCTTTGTCGTGGGCTTGCTAATCAAAAGCGACCAACCCGGAAAAACGAAGTTTTATATACGCACTCGAAGTGCAGGTATCTGTACTCACGGGTTGTTGTTGGTCACGTTAGCAAAACGCGGTCTAGCCGCAATCCGTCCCTCGACCTTATAAAACTACTATATCATAATGGTTTTTGTCCGTCAACCTTCATGCGGTATCTGTGCGCGGCAACGGGCATGGGCGTTAGTGTGAGCAAGATTTTTTACCCCATCAGTCATGGCGTTTTGGTGTATGTGGTCACGGGCATGGGCGTTCTCTTGACACTTTCTACCGAAGTGCTGTCAGCAGAAGCATTTTACAACAGCTACAAAGGATAGCAATACTAAACCACGTTAATTACTATGTACGGCCGCCGCGATCCGATTTAATTGGGCGATAGCGAAATCTTTTAATAATCCAGTTTTCGGATCGTAGGGCCAATCCATAGTTACCACGCCTCCCTGCTGGTTACATGTGGTTATCCAGTCAATCAACTCCTGATCGCTAAATTGATTCGCGCTGCCCAAACCATGATATAAATTCCCGCAGTAAATCTTCCCGTGCCAGAAGATACCTCCCTCGGCGGGATGCATCGCAGGCGTCAGCGTTTTTAGATCCTCTTTAGCCCAAGTGTCGCCATTGGTGTAGTCATCGACCCCTTTGCGATGGCAAAAAAATGCGCCGCTGCCTGCCAAGGCGATAATCGCTTTTGGGTTGGCGCTGCGGACAGTTTCGGCAATCGTTGTATAATCATAAGGAGGCTGGTTATAGGAAACCTGAAATGAACCGGCGTCATCAAACCACCAGCCGTCAATACTGTCCCCGTAGCGGTCACAATATTCTTTAAGGATAGCGATACGTTTCTCACGGGCGTCTGCTGACAACGGGTTCCGGGATTCATCGCTTTCATCGACACCTCCCACCTGAGACTGTTTGTCAAGCCTGTAGCCAATCAAGCCGGCATAGTAAAGAATGAGCCGGACTCCCTGCTTGCGCAAGGCTGCGGCTAAATCAGCGATGAGATCACGTTTGGAACAGCGCATGCCCGGAGCGTAGCCTGTAAAGCGGTCGAACGCGCTGTTGGGAGCGCATTTCCAGCCGAAGACGGCGTCATCCACGCCAAAAATCACCCAGCCGACCTTGGCTTCTCCCATCTGCCTGGCAAA
>CAYUAK010000195.1:0-1694 GCA_964442765.1 uncultured Tannerella sp.
TCAAAGCGTTGCCCTATTTCTTCCATCGCTTTCGACATATAGTCGTTGATCATTACTTGGGGGTCATACCCTTCGGCAACGGCTTGATTTGTCGCTTCGACTGCCATTGCCAAATTACCTTTCACGATCGCTTCTTTTAATAAAACCAAGTTTTCCATCGTTATATTTTTTATTTGTTACGTAATTCATTGAGTGTTTCAAACATAGCTACCACGTTCTCAATCGGGACGTTGGCCTGAATATTATGTACCGAATTAAAGACAAACCCTCCTCCTCTGCCGAAAATCTCACATTGACGCCGGACATGCGCTTTGACCTGCTCCGGTGTGCCGTGAGGCAGTACACGCTGGGTATCAACGCCTCCGCCCCAAAAAACCAACTGTTGCCCAAATTCGTCTTTGAGCTGTTGGGGGTTCATATTTTTGGCATTGATTTGCACAGGGTTGAGGATGTCAAAGCCGGATTCGATCATCGCTGTAATCAGCGGAGTGACTGAGCCGCAACTGTGTTTAAAGACTTTCCACGTGGTATGCCGGTGAATCCAGTCGTTCATCCGCCTGTAGTGAGGCTGCCATAAGTGGGTGTAGGTCTCGGCAGAGCAGAACTGCGATTCCTGTGTGCCAAAGTCTGTTCCACAAGTAAATACGACGTCTACCCTGTCTCCTACCCTGTCCCATAACTTTTGATAATTCAGGATGGCGACGTCTATCTGTTTCTCAAACATCCTGTGAATGAAGTCCTGACGAATTACGGTCGACATATACCATTCGGCTACAGAACGGATGCCTTTCGGGTCTTTCAAACTCATGCCCGGGATAAAGGCAATATCGCCCAATGCTGCGCCGCCGAAACTTGCAATCACAGCCTTGCCGGTTGAGTGAGCCTTATCTATCTGTTTTACAAAATGTTCCAAGTCAGCATCTGTCAGTAATCCATATTCTTCCAGGTTATCTTCGACGCGAAGATTTGCTTCATCGACTTCATGTTTTCGTTCGATGGCATTGAAGAAATAACAGCCTGGAGGCATCACGGCGCTTGGCGGAAACGAACGGTCGCCCTGAGCATACACATAGGTATTTCCGGACGCATCCGGCGTCATGTCAATCTCTTTCGATATCCACACTTTTTGTCCCCAGGACGTCGTTTGAAGGTGGTATTCAAGTTCGGTGGCGCCCATCATATTCGTGCGTCCCGTAATGCCGGCCACATCAGTTCCGATGATCTGTTGCAGTTCCTCGTCGACTTCACCCAGCATCTGGTAAGGCTCGATTACCTTTACCGGCCTATCTTCCAAGCCGTAATGCCTGCGCAGTCCTTCAATCACTTTGCAATGGATACCGGTCACGCCGGTTGTCCCGAAGTCGACCGGTATTTCTCCTTCTTTATGATTCAGAGCAAGTTGTATTTTTTCTCTTGAAGACATAAGCTATTTAGTTTATAGTTAATAGTTTATAGTTAATAGAAATATAATTTAGCAGGAAGGCATGAAAGCATAAAGGCGAAAATGCGCGAAAGCACGAAGGCGCGAAGGCAGGAACGCGCGAATGTGTGAAAGTGCAAAAAGGGGCTTCGTTTTTAACCATTTATGTTACTTTTTATCAGGGAGATAGCCTCCGCAGGAGCATTTCAGCATAAAGTCATATCCGTCAGTTGCAATACTTTTGGCAAGTTCGCCCATTCCCGGAAATTCAATA
>CAYUAK010000196.1:0-2332 GCA_964442765.1 uncultured Tannerella sp.
CGCCCCAAGCCCAAACTGTGCCGTCAGATTTTAAAGCGACGGTATGATGAAAACCCGATGCGATTTCGGTCACATCAGAAAATCCGTCAATCTTAACGGGAGAGGTTTTACCGATTGTGGTTCCGTCGCCAAGCTGGCCAAAAGTATTAGCACCCCAAGCCCAAACTGTACCATCGGCTTTTAAAGCGAAAGCTTGATAAAAGCCCGTCGCAATGGCGATTACATCAGTAAGACCGGTTACTCGTAATGGAATATTGCTTTCAGTTCCATCGCCTTTTGTACCGTTACCGAGCTGACCATATTCATTGTTCCCCCAAGCCCAGACAGTGCCGTCGTCCTTTAAGGCGATGGTTTGATAGCCCCTTGCGGCAACTGAGATAACATTTTTCAATCCGATTACCTTCACAGGAACATTGCTATCGGTATTGGTTTCGTTACCAAGCTGACCGAAGTCATTACGCCCCCAAGTCCAAACCGTACCGTCAACCTTCAAAGCGGCAATATGGTGCGAGCCTGCCGCGATTTCAACCACGCCGTTAAGGCCAGTTGCTTGTTTCGGGGTCATTCTTGCGTCTGTGGTGCCGTTGCCAAGCTGACCGTTTGTGTTGCTTCCCCAAGTCCAAACCGTGCCGTCGATTTTCAAAGCGGCGGAATAATTGCTGCCACCCACAACGGCGATTGCACCGGTTATGCCGGGTATCTGAACCGGGGTATTGCTGCTCTTGGTGGAGCCATCACCAAACTGACCTGCCGCATTGCTGCCCCAAGCTTCAACAGTGCCATCGTTTTTCAAAACGATGGAATGAAACCAACCCGAAATCACCGGCATGGTGATGAACGGTTCACTTTCCGATGCTTGAACGCCTAAAGCCGGAACTGCGGTCAGCAGTAATAGCAACACCAAAATTAAGCTGATTGTTTTTTGCGAAATGCGTTTTTTCATATGAACTCCTTTCACATGGCGTCATTTACGCCATAAGTTACGATAAAAGCGAAACGTGTATTCCGCTTTTTGGCATAACTTCATTATATGCCAAATACTTACAATGTTTGCTTTTTGATTTTAAGATTTCACCTCCTATTAAAAATCGGTAGTTGCGAACAAGATACAGCAAACGACCGTGTCCTGCTCTTTGCGCTGAAGACTGAATACTGCTACCTTATTTCATAAGCACCACCTCCAAATATGGAGAAAACAAGCCACCATCGCCGGATGGGAAAATTAAGTTGCTGTTCGGGGTATCACACTTAATCATAAATGAATTTCTGACCGAATATGGCGCTGTGTCTTTTTTCCCTTTGTTTATTATCATTTCTTTGAAATGAGCTGTGATGTCTAATGCATAATCATCGGCTTTTTGCACCGAGACCTGTGTGACCGGCTGCTCTTCATAAGTCGGACGGTTAAACCATCTGGTGTTTCTGCTGCACCAGTCGTCGGTGACGGCATAGGCTCCGATTGTTACCTCCTGCGGATAATCGAACAGATTGCGGAACACATATTTTGCGGAGACGACCTTATCAACAGGAATGTCCAGATGATAAAGCGTCTCATAGCGAACATATGTCCACGCCTCGCCTTTGACGGTAGAGTCTCCCATAAGCATATATGGTGAAAGATAGTGCGGAGGTTCGTCGCCTGTCTTTTCATAAGCGGTGGTGTCCGGTTGCTTGGGCCAATACAGGCCGATGGATTGGTTGACCTTAACCGGATACACGGTCGTCTCATCTAACAAAAACATTCCGTCTATCATAAATTCTACGGTATAGGTACTTTTCCCAATGTCCTGCTCAACCACCTCGAGAGTGTTGGCATAGCTCCATTTACCGTTTTGGTCGGCAATTAAAGGCTTTTCTACAATCGATCTTACTAAGGTAGAGGCCGCATCGGGCTTGAACAAAATATAATCGGGTGAGGAGGCGTCAGAGACCAAGCTGGGTACCTTTAACCGGATTTGATATGTATTTTGCTTCGGGCATTCGTTAAATACAATTTCAAAATTAACTCCAAAGCTGGTTGTCGAGCAGTACAAGTCGACACCTTCGCCGAAAGCGTTGCTGTAAATCACTGTATCGCGGAGCTGTCCGAACATATTGACGTGTTCTTTTTGCTCTGAAGCATACAACCCGGATTTTACCGGCGTTATCTCTATAAAATTATCGCTTTGCGTAATTTTTATCGAGTTTTCAACGGACCAGTTTTCCGGCAGCGCTTTTTTTGATAAAACTCCATCGCCGTTATAACCGCCGTCCGTGTTACGGACTATCACATTTTTTGAAGCTTCAATAGGAGCCGAGTAAATGCGTAAAACGGTTTTATTGTTTTCATTCG
>CAYUAK010000197.1:0-1714 GCA_964442765.1 uncultured Tannerella sp.
GAATATCACCATGAGCGGCGACAACGCATCATGGGTAAATGTATCGCCCCTAAATGGCGAGGGCGCCCAAAAGGCAACCATCACCCTGAAGCCGCAGGCGAATACGAAATTAGAACCGCGCGAATGTACCCTTACCGTCTATACAGCCGACCCGCTGAATCCGAAAAATGCAAAAACGAAAAAGATCGCGCTTCTACAGAAAGCAGTGCTGCCCTATCTGGATTTGTCATCGACAGAACCGGTGGTCTTCAACGCCGACGGTCAACTTACATCCGGAACAGACACCTATATCGTAAGCACGAATCTTCCTTTATGGAATGTCTCATCCAACCAGCCATGGTTAACCGTAACCGAAACGGCGACAGGATTTACCCTGTCGGCTGCAACCAACAGTTTTTTTGAACGTGCGGCAACAGTAACCGTAACAGCAGGAACCTTAACCATTACGCTTCAAGTAACGCAAGGTGGCGCCACCTTGAATAATGTCGCCTTTAAGAAACCCTGTGTAGCAAGCGATACATATAGCGCAACTTATCCCGCATCCGGCGCTACTGATGGCGAAAAAACATTGCTCACCGGTAGATGGGTAACGCCAACCGGCGCATTCAATGAACATTGGGTAGAAATTGATTTGCAGGGTTCCTATTACATCAGCGGTATTGGATTGTGGCGCGAGTTTAATGCTACTCATCAGATGCAGAAATGGAGTTTTCAAGTCTGGAAGGACAACGCATGGGTGAGCGTTATTTCGGAAGACAACTGCCCACAAAGCAATTATCCGATTTATTTTGGACAGTTTAATTCCGTAATCACCAACAAGGTCAGATGGTATGTCCCTGCTTATGAGAATAATCAGGTACGTCTCTTCGAGTTGGAAGTATATGGTTTCAAGGTAGAGAATGTCGCTTTATTAAAACCCGCAACGGCAAGCGATATCTATAGCGCCACTTATCCTGCATCGGGGGCTGTTGACGGCAAATGGGCAGTGAATAACGATAGATGGGTGTCGTTGAATACCGCCGACGAGCATTGGGTAGAAGTTGATTTACTGGGTTCCTATACCATCGTTGGGATGAGATTGCGGCGTCAGGAACATGCTACGCAGCACATGCCGAAGTGGATGTTTCAGGCTTGGATTGGTAACGCATGGGTGACGGTTCTATCCGAAGACAATTACCCTACAACCATCAGTCTTGACTATTTCAACACGTTTAATCCCACGATGACCGGCAAGGTGCGGTGGTACGTTCCTCCCTATACAGATAACATGGTACGCCTCTACGAGTTAGAAGTGTACGCTATTATTCAATGAAAAAAGTGGTTAGTGGTTAGTGCGCTTTGTGTCACTAATCACTAACCGTTAACCACTAAAATAGGTTCTTTGACATATTGGTTTACACGAAAAAAAGATTTTTTATCTTTTTTTGGAAAAAAGTTGTATTTTTGCAGAATAATTTAAAAAGATGAATTATGGTATCAACCATCAATAATGAGGCTGACAACAGGTTAAGTTTTGTAACTTTTATTATCGAGAAGTTTGCTTCTTCATTCAAAATGAACAGGCAAGAAGCCTATTTTTACCTGAAAAAATATGGCGGGCTTGATTATATTTTCGATTGTTGGCAGGGGCTGCATGTGGATAATCCATATTGGGCTGTACGCGATATATACAAGGTTTGCTATAAAAATGGGGGTATGCGATGAGGGTTTTTCA
>CAYUAK010000198.1:0-12861 GCA_964442765.1 uncultured Tannerella sp.
CATCAGTTCCCTCTTTAACTACGTAGTAGTTCAACCCGCTACGGGGTTGAGGATTCGGGTGGCACATCTACCCTGAGTGACGCTTCGCTTACTCAGGGTTATCCATGTCAGTCTCCTACGGAGACCTGAGTAATTACAAATAATCTCTGTGAAACGCTGTGTCCTCTGTGTCTCTGTGTTAAATGGACGCACAGGTTCGGAGACCAGCGCAAGCCAAAAAAGACATTATAAGATCTCATCTATTAGTTGTCGGATGGCGGTGTCGGGCGAGTGAAACGCTCGTTGGAGGGTAATAAATTTACTTCCAATAATGGCGCCCGAAGCATACTCACATGCTATATGGAAAGTGTCTTTATTGCTTATTCCGAATCCTATCATTAAGGGATTGCGTAAGGACATGGATTGAATCCGACGAAAATAAGCCCGTTTCTGTTCGTCAAACGACTGTTGAGTGCCCGTTGTAGCCGCCGATGAGACCATGTAAATAAACCCGTCCGTGTAATCGTCTATCCGACGGATGCGCGCTTCGGATGTTTCGGGTGTAATTAAAAGTACCATTTTTATATCGTACTTGTCGGCAACCGGCTTGTAATCACGAAGGTATTCCTCAAAAGGCAAGTCCGGTATAATACAGCCGTTTATCCCACACGCCACAGATGAGCTGCAAAAATTTTCAAAACCATATTGCAAAACAGGGTTCAGATATCCCATCAGTAACAAGGGAATATCGACCTCTTGGCGTATGTGGCTCAACTGTTCAAAAAGGAGCTTTAGCGTCATGCCATTTTTTAACGCTTGCGAAGCAGCACGTTGTATTTCCACACCATCGGCCATCGGGTCGCTAAACGGGATACCGATTTCTATCATGTCTACACCGTTTCGTGCTAAGGCGCGAATCACTTCGACGGTGTTGTTCAGCTCCGGATAACCGGCACAAAAATAAATTGAAAGCAACTCTTTCTTTTTTCTTTCAAATAATTGATTAATCTTGTTCATCTTTTTTATTTTTTATTATCTACAATTTTCCCCTTCTGTGGTTCTCTGTGTTTCTCTGTGTCCTTTGTGATAAAAATTCTTTTATCTTACTTACATCTTTCATTGCCGGCGAAAGCTCAAACCCACTATTCAGGTCTATTCCTGCTAACTGTGGATGCGTAAGCTGTTCTATCCTGACACTACTGTCGGGTGTTATTCCTCCGCTAAGCAGAAAAGGCTTTTCGTATGGATAGGCTGCTAATAGATTCCAATCAAACCGCTTGCCCGACCCTCCGTATCCAATAGCTTTTGTATCAAACAAAAAATAGTCGCAAAAATTTAGATAAAGCGCCGTTTGCTGAAAATCTCTTTCCGATTCGATTGAAAACGCTTTGATAACCGGAAAACCCATTTGACGCAACGTTAAACAAACTTCCGGTTTTTCATTCCCATGCAATTGAATCATATCTATATGAAACAGGATGCTTTTTTCGAGCATGACAGCAAGTTCTTCATTGACAAAAACGCCTACCTTGTTTTTCTTACAACTTCCGATTGTTTCAATCAGCTTACTATCATACGGAACGTATCTTGGTGATGGAGGATAGAAAATAAATCCGAGCCAATCGACATCCAATCCATCGATGCAACGTACATTCTCAGGGTCGCGTAACCCGCATACTTTAATTATCATTTTTTTGTGAAATTACTTTAAAGGGGGAGTTGAGACCGCATCATAGCTTCTCCAATGAGGAAGCCGCGAAAACCGGCTGTACGCAGTCTTTCCATATCGTTTGGGTCTGACAGGCCGCTTTCGGATATAAACAACGGGGCTTTTCTACCAACTCCAATTTCCTTTTTGATGCTTTCGATGAGCCGGAATGAATTGTTCACATCTGTATGAAACGTACCCAGATTACGATTGTTTACACCGAGCATGTCAATGTATTCGTTATAGTATGACAATTCGTTTTCGGTATGCACTTCGAGCAATACCTCTAACTCTAATTGATGCGCGACCTCGGCAAAACGCTTACAGTCGTTAACTGTCAGGCATGACGCAATCAACAGGATGGTATCTGCTCCAAATACGCGCGACTGATAAACCTGGTATTCGTCGATTATAAAATCCTTTCGCAGTAGCGGCAGTTGAACAAGCGAGCGCGCCCGTTGCAAGTCCGAAAATGAGCCTCCGAAAAAGGCGCTGTCGGTAAGGATCGAACAGGCTGTTGCGCCATTACGTGCATAAGCTGGAACAATCTCTTCCACTTTGGCGAAGGGATGCATCCATCCTTTCGACGGCGACCGACGTTTAAACTCGGCGATGATTCCCGATGTGGACAGTTCTAATGTTTTTCGCATAGAGAGGGTCGGACGGTTCAATCGTTGCGCACCCACACTAATCAGTAAGTCAATCGGTACCGCTTCTTTTTGATGCGCTACTTCTATTCGCTTATGCGCTGTTATTGTTTCTAAAATATCCATAAACAAAATTGAGAAAACAGATTATTATGATTATAAGGGAATCCGAGGAATTAGGGGAACCGGAGAAATTAATCAATAATCATTAACCATTAATTTTGATAAACGTTTTCAGGACTTGGAGGGCTTTGCCGCTTTGCAGGGATTCGCGGGCTTCCTGGATACATGCTTCGATACGTTTTTCGGGGCATATCACCTGAATAGCAAAAGCAGCATTGGCCAAAACGACGTCGCGCTGGGCATCGGTCGATGTACCGCTTAGTACCGCATCGAAAATCTTGGATGCTGCTTCAGGGGTCGTTCCTCCCCACATCTCTTCTGCTTTATAGCGTTTCATCCCTATCGATTCGGGTGAGTAAACCTTTTCTTTTTCGGGCATGGAGACCTTAAATTCCGAAGTTAGCGAAATCTCATCGAAGCCGTCCATGCTGTGAACAACACCAAAGCGTGTCCCACTCGCCTGATAGGTATAGCTATAAAGCCGAAACAATGGCAGGTTATATACGCCAAGCAACTGATACGCAGGCATTGCCGGGTTCACTAACGGCCCTAATAAGTTGAAAAACGTCCGAACCCCTAAGTTCTTCCGTAAAGTTGCGACTGCTTTCATAGCCGGATTGAAGAGTGGGGCATGGAGATAGGCAAAACGACAGGTATCGAGCGACTGACGCAGTTTGCTAAGGTCGCAGGAAAACTTAGCGCCATGTTGCTCAATCACATTGCTAGCGCCGCTTACCGATGTGGCGCCATAATTGCCGTGCTTGACGACGTGATAACCGGCGCCTGCCAGAACAAAACAGGAAGCAGTGCTGATATTAAACGTATTTTTCCCGTCGCCGCCCGTGCCGACAATGTCAATTGGCTTATACTCCGACAAATCAACCGGTAAACGCAAAGATAATAATGCCTCTCGAAACCCGGTCAACTCATCGACAGAGATGTTACGCATCAAAAAAACAGTAATAAAAGCAGCTATCTGCTCGTTATTAAACTTACCATTGGCAATATCTGCCAGTACATTTTGAGCTTCTTCCCGTCTCAAATACTGATGCTCAAAGAGACGATATAATAAATCTTTCATCTGTTTATATTTTATTTTTTAACACTAAGGTCAGATCAATAATTATAGGAAGGTTCAAAGGGGGAGTAAAGCCAGTTAGAAAGGATTTTTTCCCCTTGAGGGGTCAGGAGCGATTCGGGATGGAACTGAATGCCGCACACATCGTACCGGGTATGACGTATACCCATGATATAGCCGTTAATGGCGTCAATGGCTGTGATTTGAAGACATTCGGGCAGGCCTTCTTTTGAAATCACATACGAATGATACCGTCCGGCGCAGAAACCGGGTTCTAATCCGCTAAAAAGTTTGTCCTTTACCAAGATACGAATATCGGAACAAACGCCATGAAAAACCTCATTCAGGTTTGACAGTTGGGCGCCAAACGCTTCGCCGATAGCTAAAACGCCTAAACTAACCCCTAAGATTGATTTTATCGGCGCATAGCGCTCTATAAGAGGCACTAAGATACCGATATCCGAAGGCAATCCGGGACCGGGAGACAGAATGATCTTATCATACGCCGCAACTTTCTCCAAAGCTATTTTATCGTTGCGGTATACAACCGTTTCGACGCCAAGCTCATCAACCATCTGGCGCAGGTTGTAGGTAAATGAATCGTAATTGTCTAATATTAAACACTTCATAATAATTGAGAATTGAAAATTGAAAATTAAAGGTAGTTTTCAGTAGTTTCAAAGGGGGAGCCTTTCCGCATAACGGATGGCTTTGTTAAGGGCGCCCAACTTGCTGTTTACTTCTAATAGTTCGCGCGCTTCGTTACTCATTGCAACGATGCCTGCGCCTGCTTGATAGTATAATACATTTCCTCTGCTGACAAATGTCCGAATTGTAATGGCCTGATTTACATCGCCGTTGAATCCGATAAAACCGATACATCCTGCGTATGCGCCTCGGTTATGTTTCTCAAGGTCGCTTATCAGTTGCATCGCCCGCACTTTGGGCGCTCCGCTAACCGTTCCTGCCGGAAAGGTATCGATAAATATCTTCATCGAATCGTTGTGAGCGCCAATCGCACCGCTCACCCGCGACACCAAATGAATGACGTGGCTGTAATACTGCACTTCCTTATAAAAATCGACTTTTACCTCTGACAGATGGCGGTTCAAATCGTTACGCGCCAAATCGACGAGCATGACATGCTCCGCATTTTCTTTTGGGTCGTTAAGCAAGTCTGCTACCCTTTGTTTATCTAATACCATGTTACCGGTACGAAACGCCGTTCCTGCTATTGGGTCGATGCTGACCCGCCCTTTTTCTATTTTGCAATGGGTTTCGGGTGAAGAGCCGAAAATACGAAAACCGCCAAAGTCGAAATAGAACAAATATGGGGAAGGGTTTATGCTTCGTAACGAGCGATAAACCATAAAATCATCGCCTTGATAAGGCTGCTCAAATCGGCGACTTAGTACAATCTGATACACATCGCCCCGTTGACAGTGCCGGATACCCTCGCGAACCATCGCTACAAACTCGTCGTCGGTGCTCGTTGAGGTCGATTCGGCTGTTGTACAGAAATCATACAAGGCAAAGTTGCGGTTTTCGACAAGCGCTTCTATCTCCTCTAAATGAGAAGATTCGCCGTCGCCAACCAATTCGACAAGCGTCAGCTCGTTCTGGAAGTGGTTAAATACAAGCACATACTTGTAAAGAATGTAATACATATCCGGAGCATCCGATTCCCAATGGTGGAACTCCTTGACGGGCACAGGTTCTAAATAGCGAACCGCATCAAAAGCCGTATATCCAAACAGTCCGCTATATTCCTTGTCGCTCCCTTCAACCGAAAAATATTTCAAAAATTCGTTTAAAGCATCCGATACCGAATACGTGTCGTTTAACGGTTTCACCTCCGTTTTCTCATCCGGAAAAACGGTCGTTGACTGTCCTGAATTGATACCAATGCTGGCAATCGGACAAAGGGCAATGAACGAAACGCTGTTCTCATTGCCGTGAAAATCGGAACTCTCAAGCAACGCCGACATCGAATAAACGTCGCGTAGCTTCAGATACAAACTGACAGGCGTATGCAAGTCGCCTAATAACTTTTTACTTTTTGTTTTAAAATAATACATAATAATTGAGAATTGAAAATTGAGAATTGAAAATTTCCCTTTGAACGGGGTTAGGGGGATGTAAATAATTAACCCCTAACCCCTAATAGATAGGAGTCCATGTCTTTGTCGCCACGACCGGAAAGGGTCAGAACGACCACATCATCCGGCACAAATTGCATCTTAGGAAGCGCCCCAAGTGCGTGCGCACATTCCAATGCAGGTATGATCCCCTCTAAATGGGTCAGTTCAAAGACGGCTTCGAGCGCCTCCGCGTCATCCACTACACAAACAGTTGCCCGCTTTGTCTCCGCTAAGTGCGCATGGATAGGGCCAATACCCGGATAATCGAGGCCGGCCGACAGGGAATAGGGTTCTATGATTTGTCCGTCATCGTTCTGCATGACCAAGGTGCGCGCGCCATGGATGATACCCTCTCGGCCTAAATGAATCGTAGCGGCGCTTTTGCCTGACAGCAGTCCTTCGCCACCCGCTTCTGCAAACACAAACCTGACACGTGCATCGTCTAAATAGTGATAAACCGTGCCGGCTGCATTGCTGCCGCCCCCTACACATGCCATTAGATAATCAGGGTAGTCACGTCCGATTTTTTCCTCCAACTGCCATTTGATTTCCTCGCTGATAACCGATTGCAAACGCGCCACCATATCCGGGTAGGGATGCGGGCCGACCGTCGAACCTATCACATAATGGGTGTCCGACGGATGACTGACCCAGTCGCGTATCGCCTCATTGGTAGCATCTTTCAGCGTTTTATTACCCGAATATACAGGGACAACCGTAGCGCCAAGCATCTGCATCTTTTTCACATTAGGCAACTGCCGCTCCATATCCGTTTGTCCCATGTATACGACACAGGGTAAGTTCATTAATGCGCAGATAGTGGCCGTAGCTACCCCATGCTGACCGGCGCCCGTCTCAGCGATGATCCGTGTCTTACCCATCCGACGGGCTAACAGAATTTGCCCGATAGTGTTGTTAATCTTATGAGCCCCTGTATGGTTCAGGTCTTCACGTTTAAGAAAAATACGGCAGCTATATTTTTCACTCAGCCGCTTCGCATAGTACAAAGGAGACGGACGTCCGACATAATCGCGAAGGAGGTCACGAAACTCCTTTTTAAAATCAGCGTTTTCCAACACGTTTAAATACGTGTTTTGTAAGTCTTCTACACATTGGTGAAGAATCTCCGGTATGTACGCTCCGCCATACCGGCCGTAATACCCTTTCTTGTCAATTTGATAGTTCATATAATTTAATATTTGTAAACATCCCCCTGCCCCTCTGCCTCTTCTGCCTGTCGGCAGACAGGGCGGCAGACACGGCTTTTAAGGGGGAATAAAAAAAGGCCTGTTGCGAGTACAACAGGCCTTTTTTTATTATCTCTTAATCAGATAAATACGCATAGCAAGCTACTCACAATGAATCCACCGTAAGCACCACCACCAATTCGTATTTATCATCAAACTTGTCATAAAAATGAGTTATTTCGGCGACAAAAGTACAACATTTTTTGAAAAAACAAACAAAATGCAAAAAAAAATTATTTTTTATCAAGAAATTCTTTTTTGAAGATATTTATAAGGAGAAAAAACATAGATAAAAGTAAGGGGCCAAAAATAACGCCCCAGAATCCAAAGAGGTTGATGCCCATGATGACGCCAAAAACCGTTATCAACGGGTGAATATCCGCCAGCTTCTTTTGAAGTAAAAAGCGAAATACATTATCTATATTTATCAGAATGATCAGACAAAAAGCCAAAAGACCGATAGCAGCGCCCCATTGACCGGATAGCGCCAGATAAACGACGAGTGGAAACCAAACGATTCCTGTACCTACTATCGGGATAATCGTAGCAATAGCGGTCAGGACGCCGAACAATAGATAACTGGGTACGCCTGCAACCCAATAGCCGAGAATAGCTGTCAGTCCCTGTATAAGAGCAAGAATAGGTATGCCAATGGCGTTTGAGCGAACTATCAACAAGATTTCGGTCTTAACGGTTTTTTTGTTTTCATCGTTGAACGGCAACAGGCTATAAACAAACGCTTCCATCTCTTTGCGGCTTATCAACATGAAATATAGGAAGAAAATCATCACTACGGTAGTGATAAGAAGTCCGCCAACATGCGTGATTATGAATTGGATGCTTTTTGTAAGATAACCAGCGGCCGTTTCAATATTACTCACACTAAGCAGGTCATATTCGGTCTTTTCCTGTATTAAGGCGATTAAGTGCTTCACGGTTTCTATCAGTTGCGAGACATCGAAATTAATATCTTGTATCCGCGAAACGAGCGCCCAAATGACAAAATACAAAGGGACAAATACGCATGCGATTACTTCAAGCACTATCAGAATAGCGGCCAGCAAACTCTTCATCTTCCACTTTTCGGTCAGATAAGTCATCTGCCCATGCACTAAGACATACACCGTAAGCGCCCCCAGCAAACCGTTCACAAATATCCATAACTCACTTACTATAAGCCATCCTAAAACTAATATCAGCGTTATAAGCGAGTATTTGAAATACGTTTCTTTCATACGAAAATTTTCTAAATGCTACTTTGATTGCCGCAAAGGTAGTATTTCCCGTAGTATAAAACAAAAAAACCAAGACCCTTTGCAATTTTGCTGAGAGCCTTGGTTGAATTGCGTTTGCTTGCCATGCAAACTAAACACCTAAATACCAAACTTTTAACCTATAGAGCTATAAATTATTATTGCTTCTTTGTTGGCAAGAACAATTCACTAACACCCGGGAAATCTACCCATTTGACTAATTCACTCCTTAGTTTTCGGACTGCAAAAGTAGATATAATTATTAAGGTAGGATTACAAAAAAATGTCCTTTCTTTTCTTTTTTGTGTCATCATTTTTGTTTTTGATACATTTCTATATTGTTTTTGATTGCATCAAAAAAACCTGTTTTTACCGGAAAAAACTGAAGTGTTATTCAAAGACTTCTGATTTATTTTTTCGGAATACTCGATTCATATCCGAGACGGTGAAAGGGAGCTTGCCGGTCATGAGTTCAGGGATGTTAAACGACTTAAAGGTGAAGTCGTAAAAAGAAGGGTTGCTTTGCGGCAGGACAAAGGGTTTATGTACTTTCCCATCAGAATCTACGTAAGCGAAATAGAGTTTACCGTACCATCCATCATCCCTTTTGCTGGCAAAAACAAACCACCGGCTATTGGACGACCATGAATGGTAGGTGTCGGAATAGTCGCTGTTGACTATGTCGATGGGGATGTCTTTTCCGGTCTGCATGTCCAACATCTTGAGGTCTGTCTCCGGATGCCAGATAGGAAATGTTCCATAGTTGGATACACAATATAATAGAAAGCGACCATCGGGTGAAATCCGCGGGAAGGAGACAGACCGGGCGCCTTCGCCCGACATATCGACAAGGGTATCTAAACGATTGCCTATAAGACCTTTTTCGACTTCAAAATCGATGGCGCACAGGCTATATTTCAGTTTGCCAATCTCAGCGGGTAAAGACATGGCAGGTGCTACGCAAAAAAAGATACGTTTGCCGTCGGCGGAGAAACAGGGGAATGTCTCCAACCGGTCTGACCCGCTGACAAGCTCCGAGCTGAAAACTCGATTGCTGTCAAAATCAATAACATACAGGTCGGATGCCGTATCAAAAACTTCCAACTTGACCGGCGAAAGGGTATGGAACTGGGGGATAACAATATTAGATGAGAAAACGGCATACCGTCCGGAAGGATGAAAATGGCCATAGGTAGCGGCAGCGAACATATCTTTTGTTCGTGTATTGATTTTCCTTAATTGGCCGTCCCTGTTCAGTATCGTTCCTCCGTTTTCGCCCCGAATATGGAACAAGGAAACATGCGGGTTTTGGCCGGATGGGATGTGACAATTGATGCAGGCTCTATCAAGCAAGTTATTATCGGCAAAAACACGGACAGAAAAGTTTTCGATATTCCTTTCGCAAAGTTGTAACTTGTTCCATACTTCATAACCCGGCTCTATCAGGCGGTAGGTCAAATAGGGGTCGATTTTGTCGGATGAGATATGCCATTCAAACGAGCTGTAAGTAACCCATGAGTCTTTGGTCTTCACTTTAACTGTCACTTGGATAGTATTTCCAGCCTCTTCTCTGAGTAACTTTTTCCACTGACCCATCGGAAATCGTATCTTCCCTTTTCCTGTAAAATGGAGCTTTAACGATTGTCCTTTCAACGTAACATGAATGGGTTGAGATGGCAGTGTGGTTTCTCGGAGAATAAAATTCAGCGGAGCCATATTACAAGGGATAGTAATATCTGTATAATCAGGATAAATAGGCGGAAAGGCATTAACAATTGCTTCCGGTATTTTGTCACCGCATGAAAAAAACAACATCATTATCAATCCCCATATAAAATTTTTCATCTCTGAATGTATTAATAGATTTATTCCTTGTTCATTACGGCAAAATGGTAATACAACCAATAGGTATTCGGATATTGTTTCTGTACAGGGAGTAACTGTCCTTTGGCGGTTTCGTAGAGGCGTGTATAATCTCCAAACTGCTGGATAACATCTATACTGATACCATAATCCAACATCTCTTTGCCCGACAGTTGCGCTACTGCAAAATAGATAAGCAATGCCTCTGCATACACTTTCGGAACAGGAAACACCTTTCCTTTACAATAGGTGGTATAGACCTTAAAAAATGCAGGTATATCCTTGTTAAGCAGGTAGAAACAAAGCAGATAGTTGATAGCTGGCTGGTTATCGGGATAGCTAACCGCCAATAACTCAAGTGTCCCCTTATTATCGGTCGCATTCCGCAAGACGTCTTCGCTAAAAAATCCCCCGCTCGCGCGGTTTTTTTTCACTTCGTAAAAAAAACTATCCGTTTCCAAACCGTGTGTCCGTCCCTCTTTCACCCGATGAAACAGTGTAGCATCAAGCATCCGTTTATACTTAGCAGCTACTTGTTGGTCGTCGATAGCTAAATTGATTTCGACCAACCTCTCAACCAATCGTGCACTACGTTGGTAAGGCGAGAATAACATACCGATGAGTGCAGCATGTTGCGCCATTTCCATGTCACCTATATGAAAATAGCCATCGCTACTCGAAAAAATTGAAAGCCAATCGGCCGTTGGCGCTACAGATAGTAACAACCCGGAGGAAAAGGGTTGATAGAAATCCATTAAACGCTCGCCTAACAGGTTTTGATGCGACAATGCAAGGTTGATATAATGGGTAGCGACTGGTGTTTTCAATTCCTCCTTTTCGGCAATATCCACTATCTTATCCCATCGTTTATAGTATGCTTCAGTAATCATCCCGAAAAGCGCTTCCTGCTTCCGGTCCACGGTCTTAAAAAGTATGAACGCCAAAATAATTACCAATAAAACCCGCAAAACAAGCTCCCCTATTATCCCGATTCCCCCTTGTCTCCCTCCAATAAACCCCCTGAAACAAACCAATAACAAAGCAGCGAATGCCATGATAACTAAGCTTAACCCATGCAGAATATCCGGAAAAGGAAAAAGAAAAGCCTGCTTGGAGGTAAGCAGAAAATAATACCTGAAAAAGAACGGAACAGCAATTGATAATGCAAGTAAGACGACGGCTTTGCCAATCTTTCTGTGATAAAGAACGGCAAGAAAAACGAACAGAAAAACCGAAACGCCGACTACAAAATAAAGTACAGGAATCAGGATAATGGCGGTAAAAAATGATTTTTTTCGGTTGATTTTGGTATGGATGAAAAAAACGCTTAAAGACAGTATTAACGAAACAGATAGAGATACCGAAAAAGAAAGACGTGGAAAAGCTATCCACTCAGCCATAACAGGCAGTAACGCAACAATGCTGCAAAGCTCGGCAGAAAAGCGAGAAGTGTCGCAAATAACCTTTCCAAGTACAATGAGCTTCAAAGACAACCGTATTAACCACCATTCGATAAAAAGTAAGAAGGTGATAACAACTGCCCCACCACTTTTGAAATAGAAAAACTGGGTAAGAAAATCTCCGATTAAACAGGCTAATGATGCCGGTTTGGAAAAATAGATCAGCAGATACGACGATTGGAAAACAAACAGTTGTATCTGTTCCTTGAAGATAACATGATAAGGTATGACATACCAAAAATAGAGATAACAACCGGCAAACATCAAGGCGCCGGTAATCCGTTCACTTCTTCCTGTAACTAATTCTCCCCCTTTGAAGGGGGCAGGGGGATGTATATTCATATAATTAATTTTCGATATCCAACGATTGCACCTGCTCCGGAGTCAAAAACGATTGATGGAGTGAAAAGATAAACCTCCCGATGTCGTTATTTTTATTAGCCGAGATGATTAAACAGACATCATTTCGATAAGTTGTCAGGGCATTTTCGATTGCCTTGTCGATTGCTTCTACATCGGCAGGTTCGGCGATACGCCGTTGTAGGTAGAGGTTATAGACTTCGTAATCGTAATGGTGTTTTTTGTCTTTCCAGTTTTGAAGGACATCATTGAGCGGCGTACCGGAAGCGCTACTGATAGTATCAAGGCGCACCTGTGTCGTCCCCTGTTCGGTATAAACGATGATTTCCTGTAATTCCAAACGTAGCAAAGGCCTCAGTCGTACAAATCCTATCTTATCACGGTTATAATCGGAAATAGTAATCTTAAAAGCGTTTTTATTGATACGTGTCGAATCAACCGTTTGAGATGAGGCATCCTTGTAAGGCACCCAATAGACCCATTCATCGTGGTAGTTTTCGTTAGGAAGTAAACCTTCGATAACCGAATGAGGTGGGGTGCAAAACAGAAGTAGAAAGGATAGAATCCCAAGAAGAGCTATCCCTGTCAGCCTACGTAGCGAAGAATAACCCTCAAACCATTCCCAACGGGAAGAAAGAAACGATGTTGGCCCTTGTAACATACGTTTACGCGTCGCTGCCGGATATTCAGAATTTGTTGTCATAATTTGTAAAGTCAAAATAATAACAAAAAAACTTTTTTCATAAGTTAATACTTTTTTTGATCAAATAAGCTGCAAAATTACAATGATTTTTTGAACACACAATTTTTTGGTTTTTTTATTTTTTTTTCCTGTATGATCCAAACTTATGAAAACTACTTAGGTCTCCGTAGGAGACTGACATGGATAACCCTGAGTAAGCGAAGCGTCACTCAGGGTAGATGTGCCACCCGAATCCTCAACCCCGTAGCGGGTTGAACTACTACGTAGTTAAAGAGGGAACTGATGCCACTTTCACCCCG
>CAYUAK010000199.1:0-2884 GCA_964442765.1 uncultured Tannerella sp.
CGGGATAAAACGTCCCATACATTGCGGCGTCGTCAGGGCATCAATTTCGTTTGCGGATAAATATATTTTTTTGCAGCATAGATGAACGGTCTTATCCGGTGGCAGACGCTTACGGAGCAATGCCCGCAGCGTCGCCAGAAACGATTGGTCGGGAGCATCATAGTCGGTAATGTTTGAGAATAGTCTGTGAGCGGCTTCACCTGTCAATGTAGTTCCGAAAATAGATTTGTTAAACATTGCGGGTTCTCCTCTCTAAAAATATTGAGGGGCGGTAAGTTCTGTCTGCCGCCCCTTTTAAGCCGTTCATGCCGATTCCGCCGCGTTTTCTGCCTTAACGACGTTGAGTAAATAGCACTTCTCTTTTATCCCGAAATCGGCGAACGTGCAATCCAAGTCGCCGGGATCAAGCGTGGAGCCATCGAGATTCATGATACCGATGGTATAGTCGATGCCTGCTTCCTCCAGAGCTTCGCGCAACGTTGTATTTTCGTCCAGTATTTCGCTGGTTCTTTTGAGATTATTTCCCATTGTTACTTTAATCATATTACTTTTTCCTCCAGTTAAATTAATTGAGGGAACCGCGCCAACGGTTCCCTTTGATGTGTTTTGTCAGTTATACGCTGACCTTAATGTTTTCTGCTATTGCGTTGCGCTCGGCTTTGATTTCGTCCAATGCTACGGCGATTCCGGCTTCGACTTTGTTCAAATTCGCTAACGCTAAACCTGCTTTGTCAAGGACATATTCTTTCACGTCTTCAACGTCAGACGGGATTGAAAGTGTTGCCGTCGCCAGTTTTTCTTCGCCGTTGGATACGCCGCCGAAACTGATACCGTAGTCGTTTACGCTGTTCGAGCCGACGCCTACTTTGAATGTGGTTTCTTTCGTTTCCTTGTTCGTGATTGCGAGTGCCGCCGGGCGGTACTTTTTGACGGTCTCCAAATCCGCCATAGAGATTGCCGATGTGATAACGTAGCTGTTTCCTGCGATTGTTACTTTTGCCATGAGAAAATCCTCCTGTAAATTAAATATATTTTATGATGGAACTATGTAAGTTGTTCCATACTTATATAAATAATATATATTTGAAACTCTTGATTATATGGGAATTTCGGGAATAACTTTCTAAAACGCCACAACATATACATAACCACCGAAAGGAGCGTGAAATGGCGTATGTTGGAGGAATATCCTGATGTACTTACATCCAAGCAAGTCATGCAAATACTAACGGTATCGAAAGAACTGTTATATGACTTGATTCGCAATAAACAAATTCCGGCGTACCGGCTTGGCAAGAAGTTCTGGAGGTTTAACAAGCCAAGCCTTATCAAATATATGAAAGCTATGGACAAACAGGAAAAAGCAGAGTAAAATCTGCTTTTTTCCTTTTGGCGCTTAAATCGCCAATATAACTTTAAATCACTTCCAACATGGTTGTAAAAATTTATACAATCAAGGAGTGATTTATACATGAAAATTAAAGTCTGTTTAGATACCGTCAGCTATACAAACCGGGAAGAAGCTGGTAAATACATGGGAGCTATCAGTAACCGACTGGCACTGGCTGAAAACCACATTGACATTGATGTATCTGATCTTAAATCTTTTGCCTATAAAGTTGGGAGTAAAGGCTATGCTTGGAGCCCCAGCATCAATTTTGAAGGGGGCAGGAGCGGTAAATATTACAAACAGTCACAGTTGTTCGTACTCGACTTCGATAATGATAAACCAAATAAACTAATAACCCCCAAAGAAGCTCTGGCGCGGGCTGAAAAATATGACTTACCTGTATTATTTGCCTATGAAACTCTCAGCAGTCAGGACTGTAGCAGGTTCAGACTGGTCTTTTTAAATGATGCAGTCATAGATAACCCTGATGTTACCAAGTGTATCATAACGGCACTAATGACAATTTTTCCGGAGTGTGATGAGGCTTGCAAAGATATGTTAAGAATGTATCTCGGTGGCAAGAAACTGTTCTACTTCGACGACAACATCCCCACTATTAACATAGAATCGTTGATCAGGAACATGACTATGTATCTGAAACACAAATATGGCGACACGCACTACAAGAGAAAGATAGCTGAGTTTGCCAAAGATACAAAACTTAACCTGACCGCCAGAAATCTCCTTGACGTCTCGATAGTGGAAGATGGGGCAGAAGAAAACAATGGTAAAAAATCGCCAGGGTTAATTAACACTATGGTCTCTGGCGGCTTTTTACCAAAAGTCTCTTATGCGCTTAACTTTGTTAAAGATGGCGCGGTTAGGTCTGCGGCTAAGATAAAACCTAAGAATCACGACCCGTACCGTTCAGACTCTTTACAATACATTAGCCCGGCCTGTCAGTTGTTCAGGGAGTTCGAGAGTGGGAGCAGGCGGCTACATCACCGTGAAATATTCGGCATACTGACTAACTTAATCCAAATAGAAACCGGAAAGAAAGTATTCACAAATATTCTCTTGGCGAATTCACACCATGAACGGTACATGGAGAAGTATAACGATTGGGTGGAATACTACGATTACTGTAAGCAGAGTGAGTATAAGCCCCAGAGCTGTAATTTTTTCTGTGACTATAAAGATACTTGTAATCACGGAACAAATATATTATC
The DNA here is from genome assembly GCA_964442765.1 of uncultured Tannerella sp. Lineage (GTDB taxonomy): Bacteria > Bacteroidota > Bacteroidia > Bacteroidales > Tannerellaceae > Tannerella. The sequence goes on from CAYUAK010000199.1 coordinate 2,620, forward strand.
TGCGGCAAAACCGAAGTTCTACGAGAGGCTGACTAATTACCATGAGGAGTATTTGGCGAATACCCCAAAAAACCTAAAAAAAGTACAGGAGGAAATCGCGCAAATAATTATTTCTGCGTTAAACGCGGATGATAAAGATGTTCACGTAGTAAGAGCCCAGACTTCCATAGGTAAAACCCAAATCATTCTGGCACTTATCGCAACGCTTCTAACCAATCCTATCAAATCAAAGAAACCTTTTCTGATTGCCGTTTCCTCTAATAAA
>CAYUAK010000200.1:0-11815 GCA_964442765.1 uncultured Tannerella sp.
TACCAGGTTATCCTGAGTTTTGGCAATGCCACTGCTTGCGACTGCTGCAACTCCATCATTAAATGCAAATGGTATATATGCATGGACACAGGATCAGATGTCTGTTACTGGAAACTTCTATAGAGCTATGATTCGTGGTGAAGCTGCGCCTTTGTATTGGCCGGTGTACCACAAATGGTAAATCCCATCTTTCTTGACAACAGCCGGACGGTTGATGTCATCTTCCCAATCGGTCGCATCGTTTGGACGCAGCACAATTTCGGGCATCGTCCAATGGATGCCATCGCTACTGGTCGAGACAGCAACGCTTCTTCGGGGACGCCAAGAGGAGTACATGACATACTCCTTCCCGTCTTTTAACACAAAGACATCGAAGACAGTCCCCAAATCGCCCCCACCTAAAACAGGGCCGCCTTCATATTTAACCCATTGGCCTGTCCCTTCGTTAGCTTGACAGGCAAACATAGCAGCTACTACTGCGAGATATAAAATCTTTTTCATCTGTTTATTAATTACGCGGCAAAGATAATACAACTTGATGGGAAAACAAAATAGTAATCCTTTTTTTTGTAAATCTTTTTTTGCTGATTTTTGTTTTTGAAACATTTTTATACTACTTTTGTAACGTTTTATTATTGTTTTTGTGCCGTGAAGAAAGTTTTAATATTCATTAACTATGTCATTTACAATGGGTTACTTCTTGTTGTGACACTCTTTTCTCCAGTTTTAAAGGCAGAAAAGGTGCGGCTTTTTACGCCTGACGACGGTCTTTCTAACAGTCACATCAATCAAATCTACCAGGATTCAAAAGGATATATTTGGATAGCTACCGAAAACGGGTTGAATGTATTTAACGGATATGAGTTTGAAGTGTTTTTATCCGTTCCTAATGACAGCGCCTCCATTCAAAGTAATTTCGTGACGTATGTATTTGAAGACAGTCGGGGATTTTTTTGGGTTGCTACCGCAAACGGATTATTCCGGTATGACAGGACTAAAAAAGCGTTTTCGCCTTGGAAAATGGGCGATTTGGCTGAGGCCTTCCGTGAGCGGCGGTGCAATTATATTTTTGAAGACCGAAATCATAATTTATGGGTCTCATTTCCGGGCGATGGGGTTGTCCGATTGGATGCCGCTACCCTGTCGCCGGTCGTTTTTAATCGCAATAACAGCGGAATAGAAGATAATACCATCATTTGTATCCATGAAGACAGGCATGGTAACCTTTGGTTTGGAACGGAAGACCATGGTGTCTATGTTTTTAATCCGCAGAATAATACGACGAAACGCTTCTACCATATTCCGGGCAACCCCTCTTCTTTAAGTAATAACAAGGTGTTTACGATTCGTAACAATACGGAGGGCGCTATTTGGGTAGGTACTATTGGAGGAGGAATCAATGTATTCGACGAACCATCCCAATCGTTCCTGAACTTAAAGACAGAAAACAATTCCATGGAAAACCGCATTTATACCTTGTTGCTCGACAACAAGCAAGCGATGTGGGTAGGAACCGACGGCGCCGGTATTTTCAAGTATGATGCCGCAGGTCGCAAAACGAAATATTGGGAAGAGGTTTCGGCAATCTGCGATTTACGTAACGCAAAGGTGCATGTACTTTTTCAGGATATACAAGGTAATATTTGGGCTGCCTTGCATCAGAAGGGCGTACTGATTATCCCGGCATCGGAGAACTTCTTTCAAAATATCGGTTTCAATCCTTTTAATGCTGCAAACAGTATCGGCACACATTGCGTCATTTCCATCATTGAAGACCACAAAGGAAATATTTGGGCTGGCACTGACGGCGAAGGGCTGTACCGGATACAACCCAACGGTATTATCAACCATTACACATCAGAAAATACGCCCGGTTTTTTGGAAAATGTGATTACAGCACTTTTTGAAGATAAAGATCATCATATTTGGATTGGGACTTATGTGAACGGTTTTTTTCGCTTTGATCCGCAAACAGAAAAGTTTGACTCGCATCACTGTAAAACAGATTCGGATAATAGCTTGAGTTATGATCATGTGACTGTTTTTAAACAAGATGAAGCCGGAAATCTATGGATAGGAACTAATGGCGGGGGTATCTCCGTCTTCAATCCTAAAACACAACTTTTCAAAAAGTATCTTTTTTATAGTGATAAAACAAAAGACCAACTGTCAAGTAATTGGGTCTTTGATATCCTCATCGACCGCGACAAGGATGTCTGGGCGGCAACGTCCAACGGACTTAATCTCCTATACAAAGCAAAAGATAAGTTTGAAACGTGTACTTTAGCAGGCGAAGGTCGGACTATTTCCAATTTATTGTATACCATTCTGGAAGACTATAACGGGAACATCTGGGTAGGAAGCTATTTTGGACTGCATTGTATTGATAAAAGCGCCAAGAAACCGTATCTGATAACAGCTATTAACGGCCTGCCTGACAATATGATAACAGGAATTGAAGAAGATAGAGAACATGTTTTATGGATCAGTACAGGAAAAGGGCTGTGCAAATACAATCCCGAATCAAATGAATTTATGAACTTCTTTGCCGAAGATGGTATTCAAAGTAATGAGTTCCGACGCGGCAGCCATTTCAAAGGGAAAAACGATAAGATGTATTTTGGTGGTATCAAGGGGATTACTACTTTCAGGCCGCCTCTGTTCTTGTACGAAAACCCGCTGTTAGCGCTTGTTTTTACCGAGTTACTTGTCTTTAACGAACCGGTAAAAATCAGTCAGTCGGACATTTTAAAACAGTCATTAGACGAGACTTCCAGCATCCGCCTCAAGTACAACCAACGTAGCTTCACCTTCCGGTTTGCAGCGCTTGAATATAGCATGCCCCAACGTGTCAGCTATTTCGCACAGATGGAAAACTTTGATAACGAATGGCATCGCATTAATAACCCGGATAGAAGTGTGACGTATACCAATCTGAACGCCGGGACATACGTCTTAAAGGTAAAAGCCACGATTGACGGGAACAATATCCTGCAAAATGAGATGCAGATAATAATCCTGCGGCCCTGGTGGCGAAGCACCTTCGCATACGCGATTTATATTTTCCTTTTAATCCTGTTATTAATCAGCATTTATGTATATATATCCAACCAGATAAAACTGCGCCGCGAGCGAATGGAAAAAGAGCAGCAAAAACAAATATCCGAAAGCAAATTACAGTTTTTTACGGATATCTCCCATGAAATCAGGACGCCTTTGACATTAATAATAGGCCCTTTAGAAACACTGATAGAAAATGAAAAAGACGCCTCCCTGCGCGCTTCGCTTCGCATCATGTATCAAAATGCCATTCGTATCCTTCGGATGATTAACCAACTGATGGATTTGAGAGCATTGGATAAAGGGAAATTGAAACTCAAAATCGAACCTGTGTATATTTTGGATTTTATCCGTAACATCATGGATTCGTTCACCGATTTAGCCGCAACCCGACAGATATCTTATTATTTAAAAACCGACTGCGAGCCGTCTCTTTTGGCTATTGACAAAGATTGCCTTGACAAAATTATATTCAATCTACTGTCGAATGCTTTCAAATTTACTCCGAAAGGGGGTAGCATAACCGTTGAGGTTTATACGACATCTCTATTGGTCATCTCGGTGTTGGATACAGGGATAGGTATTACCAAAGAAAAGCAGCAATATATTTTCGACCGTTTTTTCCAAATACAGGACAGTAAACAACAAGCAAAAATCGGAACAGGGATAGGTCTTCATTTAGCAAAGATGATGGCCGAACTGCATCATGGCTCACTTGAAGTGGAAAGTGAGGTTAATAAAGGGAGTAAGTTTACTTTAAAGATACCTTTAGACGAAACTGCCTATAAAGCCGATGAGCGGAGCTTAGGCAATGAAGAATCGCCTGTAATCATGTTGCAACCTTCTGTTACGAAGTTTGAAGTTGAAAATATAACCAAAACGACCAAAACAAAAAAGAAAGAACAGGATGCAGTGTTAGTTGTTGAAGATGATGCAGATATACTGCATTACATTGAATCCGAACTAATAGCAGATTATCAAGTATATACAGCCACGAATGGCAAAGAAGGACTGACTAAAGCCATGTTGCATCTACCGGATGTCATTGTCAGCGACATCGTGATGCCTGAAATGGATGGCCTGACTTTGTGTAAGTTGATTAAAACCAACGAAAAAACCTGCCATATACCGGTTATCCTGCTAACAGCCAAAACTAGTATTGCACAACGGATTGAAGGATTGGAAACGGGCGCCGATTCGTACATCCCCAAACCATTTAACATGCGGCATTTGCAGACACGCATCGAACAGTTAATCCGGCTGCGGGAAACGCTAAAACAGAAATTTACAGGCGAGTTGGAAGTGGTTGCGGAGGATATGAAAGTAGTGACTTCGGACGAGAAACTGTTATACCGACTGAACGAAAAATTGAAAAAACACATTGCTAATCCTGACATGAGTGTGGAATCTATTAGCAAAGAGCTGGGTATCAGTCGAGTTCAGCTTAACCGGAGATTGAAATTAATAACCAACGATTCGCCCGGCAACTATATCCGTAACTATCGTTTGAAACATGCAGCCTGGCTGTTAGTCAATAAAAATATGACGATTGCCGAAGTAGCCTACGCTGTGGGTTTTTCCACGCAAGCCTATTTCAGTTCCATTTTCAAAGAGCATTATGGCATGACTCCCACAGAATTTGCCGAAACAAATAAAGGTAGTATGTAGGTTTCTTTCCCCCTTTGAAGCCGTTTCTGCCGACAGGCATGGAGGCAGGGGGATGTAATGGGGCGTGGATGTGTTTTGTTAGCGCGGGTTCCCAACCCGTGCGTACCCTTCAAGCTACTCATAGATAAGCCTGAAAAGTCCCTTAGGCGACAGCAATTCGTTAGCCGTAATCAAAATCTGTTCGGCGGTGATGTTTTCGATACGTGCAAAAATTTCAGGAAGTGTTTCGTATCGGTTATAGTGTAGGAAGGACTTGCCAAGCCCAAGAAACTGGCTTTCCTTGTTGTCGCCGGCCACGCCCAACTGACCGATAGCCTGTTTCTTGGCAGCAGCAAGTTGGGTGGCTGTCAGTTTGTTTGTGCAAAGCAATGTCAATTGGTTTTCTATCAGAGACAGCGCCAACTCGCGGTTTTTGGGGTCGGAACCGAAATAGATAGCGAAAACTCCGGTATCGGTATAGGAGGTAACATTCGATTCGACCTGGTATACTAAGCCGTTTTTTTCCCTCAGTATTACGTTCAGCCGGCTGTTCATGCCAGGCCCTCCTAACAGGTTGTTCAATAAAAATAGCGGGTATCTGTTTTCATCGTACATATCGTAAACAGGACCTCCGATAAGCACATGCGACAGGTGTGTTTTCTTTCTCTTTTGTATTGTCTGCGTTGGGATCAAGGGCGGTTTTTCCCTTCGGATAGTTTCTTTTTGCGCAGGGATAGCAGACATGTACTTTTCCGCAATTTTTATAACCTGTTTGAAGTCAATGCTTGACATTGAAAAAAACACCATGTTCTCAGCTACATAAAATTGCTCAAGAAAAGCTCTTGCCATGTCTGAAGTAAACTTTTTAAGCGTATTTTTTCTGCCTAAGATATGGTGGCCTAGCGGATGACCGTCGAAAAGCATGTTCTCAAACTCATCGAAGATAAGGTCGGAAGGGGTGTCTTCATACGACTGTATTTCGTCGAGAATTACCTCATATTCCTTTTTTAGTTCGTTCTCCGGAAACTGCGAATGGATGATCAAATCGGACATCAACTCAACAGCCCTCCGGAAGTCTTTTTCTAAAAAGATGGAATAGATAAACGTTGATTCTTTGGTAGTGTAGGCGTTTAGTTCGCCGCCAACGTTCTCCATCCGGTTGAGGATATGCCAGGCTTTCCGCTTACGCGTACCTTTAAAAATTGTATGTTCAACAAAATGGGCGAGACCATGTTCCTGTTTTTTTTCGTCACGGGAGCCGGCATGAACGGCAAATCCGCAGTAAGCCACTTGCGAGGTCGTCGGTAGATGTATGATCCTCAAGCCATTCGCAAGTATAAATGTCTGTGCTGTCATTGCAAATGATAAATATTAAGCGTCAAAATTGGAAGATTCTATGACAATGTGATAATTAATTTGAAATAAGCGGGTGCAAAGGTAAAGCATTTTGGGGATTATTCAAAATTTAAAAATATTTCTTACCTTTGCCCACATTATTTAATAAGATGAAACCAATTATTGCAGTCATTCAACTATTTATTATCGGCACACTTGCCTTTGCGCAACTGCCGGCCTACCTGCGGTGCGAACATTTAGTTAATCCGCTGGGTATTGATTCGCCATCGCCTCGGCTATCGTGGCTTATGGATGATGCCCGTAATGGGGCTTTACAAAATGCGTACCGTATCATCGTGGGAACCGATTCGGCAGTTGTGTTGCGCGGACAAGGCAACGTCTGGGATACACAAAAGATTTCTTCAGACAAAATGCTGATAACCTACCAGGGCCAAAGCCTGCGCCCGTTCACCAAATACTATTGGCAGGTAAGGGTGTGGGACAGAGAAAATACCGAACAGACCTCCGGTGTTGCCTCATTTGAAACAGGTATGATGAACATCGCTAACTGGACAGGCGCCTGGATATCCGACAGGAATACTATCAGTTACAGACCGGCGCCCTATTTTAGGAAGAAGTTTACGGCCGACAAGGCAGTTAAAACGGCCAGGGTCTATATTGCCGTCGCCGGTTTGTATGAGCTGTTTATCAACGGCGAACGCATAGGTGACCACCGTCTCGATCCGATGTATACCCGTTTTGATAGAAGAAACCTGTATGTGACATACGACGTAACAGCCCAAATACAAAAAGGCGATAATGCTGTCGGCGTTATCTTAGGAAACGGCTGGTATAACCATCAGGCATTAGCGGTTTGGGATTTTCACAACGCACCGTGGCGTAACCGTCCGGCGTTTTGCCTTGACCTCAAGATTACGTATACCGACGGCAGCGAAGAAACGATTGGTACAGGCTTGGATTGGCGGACGTCGTCCGGCCCTATCACCTCCAACAATATTTATACCGGCGAGTTTTATGACGCACGTCTTGAAAATGATGAATGGTGCAAGGCATCGTCTGACGATTCCCGCTGGGGACGCGCTATTTTCCGCTCCGTCCCGTCGCCGATTGTTTCTTCCCAACAAATGCACCCCGTCCGAAACGTTCTGACACTTGATGCTAAGTCGGTTAAAAAGATGGACGATTCAACATACCGCTACGATTTCGGACGAAACATAGCCGGCGTCACCAAAATCAAAGTGCGCGGCGACGCAGGAACGATTGTAAAAATCAAACATGGCGAAAGGCTGTACGAAAACGGGTACATTGACATGTCAAACATTGACGTCTACTATCGGGGTGACAAGAACGAAGACCCGTTTCAGACCGATGTATTAATTTTGAGCGGAAAGAAAGAGGACGAGTTTATGTCAAAGTTTAATTATAAGGGTTTTCGCTATGTCGAGGTGATATGCAGCAAACCGTTGGCCTTGGATAAGAACAGCCTGACCGCTTATTTTATGCACAGCGATGTGCCCCCTGTCGGCGAAATAAAATCATCCAACCCGCTGATTGAAAGGTTGTGGTGGGCTACTAATAACTCGTATTTATCCAACCTTATGGGTTTCCCGACAGACTGCCCGCAACGCGAAAAGAACGGGTGGACAGGCGACGGTCATTTTGCCATCGAATCGGCGTTGTATAATTTTGACGGTTTCACTATCTATGAAAAATGGTTAGCCGACCACCGCGATGAGCAGCAGCCCAACGGCGTACTGCCCGATATTATCCCGACCGGCGGATGGGGTTACGGGACAGAAAACGGCTTGGACTGGACCAGTACGATAGCTATCATCCCTTGGGAAGTCTATCAGTTTTACGGCGATAGCAAGTTGCTTGCCGATTGCTACGAAAATATAAAACGATATGTTAATTACGTCGACCGCATCAGTCAGGGACACCTGACAACCTGGGGACGGGGCGACTGGGTGCCGGTCAAGTCGCGTTCCAACAAAGAACTCACCTCATCGGTCTATTATTATGTGGATGCAACGATATTAGCAAAAGCGGCCAAACTGTTTAACCGCTTGGACGACTTTGTCCACTACTCAAAATTGGCGGAGAACATAAAAGAGGCTATCAATGCAAAATTTCTGAACAGAGAAACCGGTGTCTATGCCAGCGGTACACAGACCGAGCTGAGCGTCCCCTTACATTGGGGCGTCGTACCGGATGAGATGAAGAAAAAAGTGGCCGATAACTTGGCAACGAAAGTGAAAGAGGCTAATTTTCATTTAGATGTAGGCGTTTTAGGGGCTAAGGCGCTACTGAACGCATTAAGCCGTAACGGACATGCCGAAACAGCCTACAAGGTAGCGATACAGGACAAGTATCCGTCATGGGGCTGGTGGATAGTGAACGGCGCAACCACCCTTTTAGAAAACTGGGACCTAAAAGCCCCGCGTGATATTTCCGATAACCACATGATGTTCGGCGAAATAGGCGGATGGTTTTTTAAAGGACTTGGCGGTATCTACCCCGACCCCGAACAGCCCGGATTCAAACATATCCTCTTACGCCCCAACTTTATCAAGGGGTTGAACCGATTTGAAGCCTCCTATCTATCCCCATACGGGAAGATCGTCTCCCATTGGGAAATCAACAGAAATACAGTCACTTACAATGTAGTGATTCCTGCTAACAGTACGGCGACTTTCTATATGCCTGACAATGTGAGGAATCAGGAACGAGTTGTCAAGTTAGAATCGGGAAAGCATACAATGAGGTTGCAATTGAACTGATTAACAGATATTTCAGCACAGAGACACCCTTGATACTTTTTTTTCTCTGTGTCTCTGTGCTTAATCGGCAGGGATGCCGTTGATACATAAAAAAAATGAGGCGGGAATCACTTCAGGCCTCATAAAAATAATTTATATCGAAAAACGATTTAATCGAGTATTTTTATTCGAATATTTCTGAACCATACATCATCGCCATGGTCCTGGAATCCGATATAACCTTCTCGGTTATCGCCTCCTAATTTGGTCAGGAAGCCGTATGCCAACGGGAACTCACCTTTCGGTGCAAACTTACTGTTGGCAATCATCTCGTTCCATTTGGGTATCCATAGATGATACTCCAAGACGGTTCGTCCGTTCTGTTGGTGAAAGACCGAGCCTTTATAGACGGTGATAGCGCCGGTATTCCATTGGCCGTAGGGTAAAGCGTTTTGCGGTTTAGCAGGTATCATGTCATAGAGGGAAGCTGACTGGCGGTTGCCGTCTATTCCCTGCTTGGCATCGACGTGATTGGCATTATCCAATATCTGATATTCGGGGCTTGACTGCCAGATAGGTATGTCTTTTATTTCCCGCGCTAAATAGAAAACGCCGGAGTTAGAGCCTTTAGATACCTTCCAATCAAAAGCCAACTCAAAGTTTTTAAATTTGTAAGAGAAGATAATATCGCCCCCATCAGCTTCTTGGGCTTCGCCTCCGCCTGTGCCGATAAATTTAAGGGCGCCTTCGGCTTCGTCAATGACCCATCGTTTGGGAACGACATTCATGTTATAACCTCGCCAGCCGTACAAACTTTTTCCGCAGAAAAGGATAATATAGCCGTCTTTATCTTTCGGAAAGGCTGCCAAATCAACCTGTGTCTTGTCGACGATAATGTATTCGGGCACGCCATTAACGGTGTCGGCAGGGACAACGGTCTCGGAAGTCTTAATAACAAAAGGCTTCGATTCATTCGGACAGGGAAGCGATTTGCTTTTATTGCCGCCGCAGGCTGTCACTAACCCAAATGTAATTAAAATGCTTATAAAAAAAACTGTTTTCTTCATATAATCATTAAATTTTGTGTTAAAAAATAGATGCAGGCGCTGTAAGGGGCAACACCTGCAAACTGTTTATTAAGGCATTGCCGGTAATGACCAGCCATCTCGGTAGGTATGTTTGATCAATTCCTGTGCAAAGGCTTTCGCGTTGTATTCAATTTTGGGTTTATCGAATCCCGAAGGATGACCGTCCACTATCTGGAAGTTATCGCCGGTGGCTATTCCGATTTTTTCAGTATCGCCAATATTGGTAAACTGCATGTTGATGCCGTCCCATGCTAATTCTTTGTTGAGGCCTTGCAGCCGCACTGCTAATACGCCCATGACGACCATCTCATTAAAAGGCCCTGCTTCGCTGAAGTTGGATGCCGATTCAACACGGTTTTCGGGGCTTTCCTTGCAGGCGCGCACCCAATCCATCTCGTGACCGCCGCCGTCCCATCTGCCGGGTACTTCCCGTTGTGTCTTGGGTGATGCAGGTTTTTTCCCTGACAGCAACCACGGATTGACGCCGTAACATCCGCAAACGAGGATGTCTTTTGTACCGTAGAAAATACAAGCGCCGCCCGAATCGTTCATGTTCTTGCCTGCAGGCCATCCGGGAGGAAACACCGGTTTGATACCGCCGTCATACCAAAAAACTTCCACTTGTGGAAATTTCACTTTCTTGTTACTTGGAATAATACGTTCGGGGAAGGTGTAACGAACAGCCTGTGCCGAAGGAGCGCAGTCGGTCAATAAGAGTGTCGAACTGCCCTGTACTTTGGTTGGATAGCCCAACTGAAGGCCTTTGAATATCGGGTGCATGATATGGCATGCCATATCACCGAGCGCGCCGGTACCGTAGTTCCACCATCCGCGCCAGTTCCACGGGTGATAGATTTCGTGGTAGGGAACATATTTGGCCGGGCCTGTAAACAAGTCCCAATTAAGTGTTTCAGGCACCCACATGCCTTGTGTAGGCGTGTTCAACCCTTGTGGCCATATCGGGCGGTCGGTAAAGGTGTCTACCCGTTTCACTTCGCCAATCTCGCCGTTCCATATCCAGTCGCACACTTGGCGGACGCCGGCGCCTGAGCTTCCCTGATTACCCATCTGGGTAGCTACCTTGTGTTTAGCAGCTAACTTAGTGAGCAAGCGCGATTCATAAACCGAATGGGTCAATGGTTTTTGCACGTACACATGTTTACCCATTGTCATTGCCGTTGCTGCAATGATAGCATGGGTATGGTCGGCGGTAGCTACAATGACGGCATCGATGCCTTTGCCCATCTCATCGTACATCTTGCGCCAATCCCAATATTTCTTCGCACTCGGATTAGCGTCAAATTTTTCTTTCGAATATTTCCAGTCCACATCACAGAGGGCTACAATATTCTCAGTTGGTTTCACATTGTTAAGGTTGGCGTTACCCATCCCTCCGATACCAACAACTGCAATGTTTAACTTGTCAGATGGGGCTATATACCCATGACTTTTACCTAAAATTGTTCTGGGAGCAATGGTAAATGCTGCCGCTGCTACTGCGCTTCTCTGAAGGAAGCTTCTTCTTGAAATGTCTGTCATAACAATAAAATATTACACTTTTTACTTAAAAAACAGTTTATATTATCCAAAACAGGCTGCTTATGCCTGTCAAATTTTTTGCAAAAATACAAAAAAAATGACAATGAGGCTGAATTTTCTATAATTTTTTTATGCAAGCTACAAACCTGCTATAATGCAAATAAAAAATAAAAGCTCACTTTTTGTTTTACTCTCAATTTTCGCTATATTTTAGTAATTACTCAAGTCTCCGTAGGAGACTGACATGGATAACCCTGAGTAAGCGAAGCGTCACTCAGGGTAGATGTGCCACCCGAATCCTCAACCCCGTAGCGGGTTGAACTACTACGTAGTTAAAGAGGGAACTGATGCCACTTTCACCCCGAG
>CAYUAK010000201.1:0-10367 GCA_964442765.1 uncultured Tannerella sp.
ACCATAAAAATCAAATTACCTGCCTCCGGTCAAACGATAACAAAGACAATGTTGATAACAGCAAAGCATAAGTCAATTAGCCGACTGTTCGACCCTGATTTCTGGAAAAATATTTAGGGTGACGCATTGTCGAAGTCAGGAACTGATCCCGTCTATCAACGAATCGCTTATTCTGGAGCCAAACTCAACCGGCGCCGAAGTCTTTTCCCGGACGATAGGACGAACATGAGGCTGATGAATGCTCACTATGCTATCTTCGATGAACGCCTGTGTTTTTCAAATAAACATTACACAACTTATCCCATGGAAGCAGACGGGACAATACAACCCAGCGGTTTGACATGTCCAACTCTCGACCAAACGGATGTTCAAATCCGGGTAAAAAACCCTGTTGCGGACTTTCATAACCTGTGTTGAATGTACGGCTTTTACGCTATTTTTCATCTTTCTAGCTTTTTGAGTACAAAAGTACATGATATTCCTCTTAAGACATCTGGCCCAAGGAAGGTGAAGATTGTCGGAACAGTATCGTTCCCTGTCGTTACTAAACTAAACCCCCCGTAGCCACTTTCTACAAACTCAACTGATCGAAATGCAAGGTTTTTTACGCTCATTTATCGTTTTTCCTTGCACTTTACTTCCAAAAACTACCACCTTATGCCCTGAATAACATATATATAATTATCAGCAGACCCTATTTAAGCTAAGAATGTCTGGAGGAACTGGTCTAAATCGTCGTCATTGCTTAGTTCAAATTTCTTCTTTAGACGGTAGCGTATCATGTGAACAGATGTCTGCTCAATATTAAAACATTCCGATATCTCATGCATCCCCAAGTCAATCGCAAAACATACGCAGTATTTCAAATGGGACGTCGACAGGTTGCCTTTACTTTGCGCTCTTATTTTATCTATAAAAGCTGTATTCAGATTGTCAAGTTTTTGAAGATATATCGGATCAATCGACTTTTGCTTTGAGAAAAGACGTCGGAGGTCTTCTACAATAACTTGCTGCACATCACTTTCTTCCTGGTTGTCTTTTTCGATAGAACTCTCGAAGGCCTCAACCTTCTGGCGAAACAACTCTACTTGTTTATCTAATTCTTCTTTGTCTTTATACAGTTGTTCCATGTCAATGGTTTTGCCAATGAGTTCCAATTCTTTGAGCCTGAAGTCGGATAGAACCATGAATTTTTCCAATTGCATTTTAACGGTTTGTTCTTCTTTCAGCTTCACCTTCAGCTTGGTCTCCTCCCTTTGGGCGGCAATAAGCGCAAGTTGACTGTTCAGATTCCGTTTCTTGAGTTGGAGGTAGAAAAACAGAAAAAGAATGGTCAAGCAAAGCAATGCACAAGCCAGGATAGATAGTTTGAAACGATTTTCCTGGTATAATTTCTCAGCATATAATTGTTTCAATTCCGATTCTTTCATTTCGGCCTCAAATTGAAGCTCCAATTTCTTCACCTCATTCACCCGTATCTCCTCCGTTTTTTTGTCCCAAAGATTATTATATTCTATCATTTTTTTGTAATCTCCTTTGATTTCATAGATGGTACGCAGTTGTTCGATAGTCTGTTTTTCTACCAAATAATCGGGTTCCTGATAGCCGGTTTCTAAGAAGGATTGTGATAATAATGCCATCACCTCTGCCGAATCAATCAAACTCCGGTGGATGAAATACCTCGCTTTGGTCTGATAAATGCGAGCCATCCCTAAAGAATCCATATCATATTTTAAAGCAATAGATAAAAGACTGTCAATAGCGGCGAAGTCTGGATTGTTTTTCAAGCTGATGGTCTCAGCTAAAAGTGCATACAGTTCATAACTAAGATTATCAAGTGATTTCGGCAATAAATCCTTATCATACATAGCTAAGCATTTCCGGAGATAATACTCGGTACTGTCAAGCAAATGCGCATCTTTCGAGTAATGGTAATAAACATTGAACAATGCTGATGTCACTTTCAAATAAAAGAACGTTACAACAGGTGTGTTGTTTGTCTCTATCAATTCCTTTAACTTACTGATAGACTTATCAATATAAGTAGAATCGTTGTGCATGAAAGCCTCAATGGAAAGATTTCGTAATAACCGATTATATAAATCAACATGTTCGGTATAGAAAGCGAGGTTGCTTTGTGAACTTAATAGTTCAATTTTTCTAACAAAAGGTATCTCCGGATGAAAAATAATTTCGCGTAACGAATCTAATTGAGACCCGTTGTATTCTGAAGCCAATTTCATACTATCTGCATTTGCGATAATCACCATTTGGCTATATATTAATGCAATAAAATATTTCATAAAAAGAGATATGTTTATAATTACATCCCCCTGCCCCCATTTTTCTTCACTTCGTAAAGAGACACATTATTTTTAAAATCAAGGAACGTTCTTCACTTCGTAAAGAGACACATTTTTTTTATTTTAACATCAAGGAACGTTCAAAGGGGGAGTTTTTTACATCCCCCTGCCCCCTTCAAAGCCCTTCAAAGGGGGAGATTATTTCGATAATCTTCAGAATCACTTCGTTAGCCTTTACCATGCTTTCGACCGGAACATACTCATGCTTGCCGTGAAAATTCTCACCTCCGGCAAAGAGATTCGGACACGGAAGACCCATAAATGAAAGCCGTGCGCCGTCCGTACCTCCGCGAATGGGCTTCACTAATGGCTTAACGCCTACCGCTTCCATAGCCTTCACTGCTGTTTCAACAACATAAAAAACCGGTTCAATCTTTTCGCGCATGTTGAAATACTGGTCGGTCAGCTCAAGGTGGATGGTATTTTCGCCATATTTACCATTTAAACAGGTTGCAATCTTTGTCATCATCTCCTTTCGGGCTTCAAACATCGCCCGGTCGTGGTCGCGAATAATATATTGGAAGGTTGCTTTCTCTACCGTTCCTTCAAACTTTATCAAGTGGAAAAACCCTTCATATCCTTCGGTATGAACGGGTTGCGACAGTGCGGGCAGCATAGCGTTAAACTCCTGCCCAATCAAGATGGCGTTCTTCATCTTGTCTTTCGCATAGCCTGGATGGATATTTCTACCCTGAACAGCAATCTTTGCGCCCGCTGCGTTAAAGTTCTCATATTCGATTTCTCCAATTCGCCCGCCGTCAAGCGTATAGGCAAAGTCGGCGTTAAATTTTTTCACATCGAACCGGTCCACACCGCGTCCGACCTCTTCATCAACGGTAAAACCGATGCGGATATCTCCATGTTTGAAATCTGGATTTGTAACCATATACTCAACCGCTGTCATTATTTCGGCAATACCGGCCTTATCGTCGGCGCCTAATAACGTAACGCCGTCGGTAACAATCAGCGTTTGACCCTTATAAGCGGTTATTTCAGGGAAATCTTTTACCGTAATAGACACTTCGGGGTTCAGTTGAATATCGCCGCCGTCGTAGTTTTCGACCAAACGTGGCTTTACTTCATTACCCGGCATGTCGGGCGACGTATCTACATGTGCCAGGAACCCGATAACGGGAACTTTTGTATCTATGTTACTTGGAACGGTGGCTATCACATAGCCATTTTCGTCCATCGAAACATCTGTCAATCCCAATGCTATCAGCTCGTCAGCTAACAGTTTGGATAGGTTCAACTGTTTTTCGGTACTCGGAAATCTATCGGTATCCGTGTCATCCGATTGGGTATCAATATGTACATACCGCAAAAAACGCTCAACTAATTTTTCTTTTTCTATCATATTAAACTCTCTTTCTCATTGATTCCCAGATTAAATAGCCACAGAGGGCGGCAAACATTCCGATGGCGATGAGTTCGGCGGCGTTTGATTCATACCAGGCCTCGTTGACGAAATTGATACCACCAAACCTGAGCGCTGCGCTTACAACGCCCATCAATGCTCCTCCGGCAATAAAACCGGAGGCGAGCAGTGTACCGCGTTCTTTACGGGCTTTGTTGATAGCGGCGTCTTTACTTCGAGTACTGACGAAAAAGGCGATTAACCCGCCCACTAACAAAGGGGTATTGAGTTGTAAGGGGATAAATATCCCCAAGGCAAACGGAAGCGCAGGTACGCCTATCATGGTCAGTATAAGCGATAGGAAGGCGCCGGCTGTATAAAGTAACCAGGGCGCGGGCTTGCCGCTCATCATGGGTTCGATGACAGCAGCCATCGCATTAGCCTGCGGCGCAACCAAAGCGCCCTCGCCGGTGAAACCATAGGTCTTGTTCAAGATGATGATAACACCTCCTACTGTTGCAGCCGATATCAATGTGCCTAAAAACTTCCAACTCTGCTGCTTTGCCGGCGTGCTTCCCAACCAATAGCCTATTTTTAAGTCGGTTATAAAGCCGCCCGCCATCGACAGGGCGGTACAAACGACACCGCCGATGATTAGCGCTGTAATCATCCCCGAACTGCCCTCCATACCAACCGAAGCAAGTATTAACGAGGCTATTATCAGCGTCATAAGCGTCATGCCTGAGACAGGATTAGTACCCACAATAGCAATGGCATTAGCGGCTACCGTCGTGAAAAGAAAGGCAATAACTAAAACAATCACCAAACCTATCAACGCAAATTTCAGGTTATGAACCATGCCAAACTGAAAAAACAGGAAGATAAGCAGAGCGGTAACAAGCATCCCGATTGCGATGATAGCCATAGGTATATCCCGTTGGGTGCGTAGCGCTACCTTTGTCACAGTCTTTTTACGGGAAAAGGTCTCTGCAATAGCCAAGCCGAAGGCTTTTTTAATAATACCGCTTGACCGCAAGATACCGATGATACCGGCCATGGCGATACCGCCTATGCCGACAGGACGAATATAAAGCGTGAAAATCTCTTCGGCGCTCATGCTTCCGATAAGCGTGGAGGTATTGTTACCTACCGGCAATGTCATACCGGGCGCAAAATAGTTTATCAGCGGTATAAGTACTAACCATCCCACAAATGAGCCTGCGGCAATAATGGCCGAATACTTCAATCCGATGATATAACCAAGCCCCATTACTGCAGCGCCTACATTGATTTTAAAGACAATTTTTGCGTTGGCAGCTAATTGTGCGCCCCACGGGATAACACGTGTCGTGAACACTTCGTTCCACCAGCCGAAGGTGGCGATGATAAAGTCGTAAACGCCGCCAATGATACCACTTATCAACAGCAGCTTGGCTTGCGAACCGCCCTTTTCACCCGAAATCAGCACTTCGGTCGTGGCGGTAGCCTCCGGGAACGGAAACTTGCCGTGCATATCCGACACGAAATACTTACGAAACGGTATCAGGAACAAAATACCTAAGGCGCCTCCTAACAGGGATGCCAGGAAGACCTGATAGAACTGTGCTTCTAAGTTTAGAATATAAAGCGCCGGCAACGTGAAGATAGCGCCTGCTACAATCACTCCGGAGCTTGCACCGATTGATTGGATGATGACATTTTCGCCTAACGCCCCTTGACGCTTGGACAGCGCCGATAGTCCGACGGCAATGATGGCTATCGGGATAGCCGCTTCAAAGACCTGGCCTATTTTCAGGCCGAGATAGGCGGCGGCAGCCGAAAAGATGACCGCCATTAGCAAGCCCCATGTTACGCTCCATGCGGTTATTTCGGGAACCTTTTTGCCGGGAGGCATGACAGGCTCGTACTCCTCGCCTGGCTTAAGCTCCGTATAGGCATTTTCCGGAAGGCCTTTTATCTTCTCTTGAGTTTGCATATTGAATATATTTAATTTACATCCCCTTGCCCCCTTTAAAGGGGGAGTTTAGCCATTGGCTTTTTTGATTATGTCTGCGATTATCAGGCCGAATTTTTCTTCGTCGATGAAAAACGACTTGTCATAAAAGCTGATATTCATCGCTCTGGCAACATCTACGAAACGCTCGTCTTCTTCAAATAAGGAAAAGATGTAGGTATGAGCCAACAACCTGGATAACCTTTCGCTTCGCAATGAAGCCGCTTTATAAACCATCTCATTATAAGGCTTTTCATCGACGTTTGAAACCTTACATTCGATAATAAACAGTTTGTTCTCGTAGGTAAAGACGATATCCAAATCTCTTTTATTCGAATTTTTATTATCCGAAAAAGGCAATATGACGCCTAACATTAAATCTTGCGGAGCTATTTTTTCACGAATTTTCGTATAGACATACTCTTCAAACCACCCGCCGGTCAAATAAAACGATTCTTGCTTGGAGAGCTTGCCATACAGTTGTATCGGAAAATCAAGTTCCCTTAGAAAATTCAGTAATCCCTTTACAGGGGGATAATGTCGGGAGTTCTCATTGACTTTCGGGATACCCTCTTTTTCTACTAACAGGATGTCGCCAATATTCTTGTTTCGATAATACCGCAACTTCTCTGTCATTTCGGCAAACATATCTATGCGGTTCAGAAAGATATGGAAAAAAGGCTGGGTATAATCCTCTTTTTCAGTCAATTCCTTGTGGCTTGAAATAACCGTGTTGTTACAGTCGAAATATTCACTCACCGAAATGCGATAGTTGATTTCCCTGCGGGATTCATCGCCGAGTTTTAAAATGACGTTCTTAGAAGTCGGGATGAAGTAAAATTCCGCATCATAGCCTTCAAAAACCTTAGGAATAGCTGTTATCAAATATTTATTTCCGCAAGTCAGATTGACGATATACTGTTCGTCTTTGGATAGTCTTCGTTTAATCGTTTTAATGATCTTGTCCCACTTTTCCTCTACACCGTCGGGCATAATAATTGAATTTATCATGCAGTTCGTATATCCCAACGCCTTGATAATCCAATCAATACGCGCTTCGAATCGTTTCGGGGAAATAAAGAGCAATCTATTTCCCGGTTCTCTCATTTCTTTTATAAACAGAAAATTTGGAGTCGTATGCTCCGAAATAAGACTTACAATTGTTCTTTTCATATCATTGATAATTTTACAAATCCAAAAATAAAACTATCCTCATCCAACCGTCTGGTTTTGGGGAAGTCGTATTCTACATAGTTGCGGTAGTTGGGCTGTGCGGCAGGAATAACTACCGTCTTGAAGTTTTTCAATTCTTCGGTCCAGGCGCCGGTGATAAACCGCCATCCCGAAGCATGTCCGATACGCAACACACACGAAACGCCTGCTTTGCAGCGGTTTATTTCCTGCAAAATCTTTTCCATTTCGTCCACATAATCATCACCTCCGGCTTTATCTATGTTCCTCCAGAAGCGGATTTCGTCTTCCACTAACTTTCGGGTAAACTCGTTAATAATATGGAATAAATCATCTAAAGAAGCGACCGGTAACTGACCCATTGGGGGATACAGTCTTTTCACAAATTCGTAGTAGCTTTTAGTTACTTGCATCTGAAACGTTGATTTTGAATCCGTTCCGATGGCTTCCACTAATTGGGCGCTGGTATCGTCCTGCAAACGCTCAGCCCGTCGTCGGATGTTGAGGCTTATCAGGCGCGTAGCAATTTCGGTATCTTTTTGAAAATAAGCATCGCCGACTTGAATAAAGCGGAAGACATCGCTATTCGGCTCGCTGCCAAAGAGTTCTTTTTCAATCTGCGATGCCTCAACGGTTGTTCGTCCCTGCTTGTCCTGTACCTCAATTTTCGTTTCAATATCATTAATCTGATGTGTCAGGGAGGCCAATACAGCCGTCCGTATAGCACCTTTTATCGAACTTCCGGGGATATAAGGCAAGCCCATACCATTACGGATACACTCTTTCAGCGTATCTTTTTCGTTTATCTTGCAAAAGACCGGCATACGGCGCTCGGCAAAGTCTTTGGTCTGAGCTTCAGGGGCAAAACGTTTGAGAAACGTCTTTATATTCTCCCTTTTAGCAAGGGCTTCCAACCAGTTATCCAAGTGTTGTTCGCCAATAATTTTCCCCAATTTCTCTTGAGAAACGACCGCTAAATGTGGCTCGTTACCCATATCGTCCTGCACAAATTCGGTATTATATTGCAAAAAGTTTCCGGAGCCGATATGTACGGGCGTCAGCGTTTCTAATTTAACAGCGCTCATATTTCATTGATTTTTACGGGTAAATAAAATGGGCGGCCACTACGGTAGACGGGATGCAAACGCTCGTCATTCCATACAGGCCGAAGATTGACGATTTTGCCGTGCAAGGGTTCGGTGGTGGGGAATAACGAACCTGTATCAAACATATAAACAGTCCGTTTTCGCAAATGGCGCAAACTTTCTTCACTGCTTCCTGCTATAAACCCGCCGCGTTGCAGTAGTCCATACTTTGCCGACTTCAAGTTCAGTTTCTTTATTTCGCTTTCTTCGGGGATATAGAGCGACAGTAGTGCTATGTAGTTGGCTTCTGCTATGTCCGGAAGTTGCAAGGTATCGTTTTCGACTTCAAATTGGCCGCCGCCAACAGTGCGGTCAGCGCCAAGTCCAGCTTCGCCTAACTCACGGAACAGGTGCAAGAGTTCGTCAAACTTTTCGTCCGTAGCATCGGTAAAGCAAAATAACCCTGCTTTTTCGTGGAAATATGTCCAGTTGAAGAAGAACGGATGGGCATCGGCGCTATCTTTTGGAACCTGGATGCGTTGGCTAACTACCGATTTGTAGGGTAAATCAAAATCTGCCCATAGAGAAAGAAGAAAATCACTTTTCAACTGCACTTCGTCAATGCTGATTTCGTCGCCTGATGCTATGCGATTCCAAAGGGGGAAGTCTATGTATTTGATGTATTTTAATTGGTTGTGAATGTTTTCCTTCCTTATTGGGCTGTCGCTCTTGGCAATGGCAGGGATACCGTTGATACTTTCCGTCCTTATTGGGAGGTAGCCTTTCAGGTTCGGCAAAAAATAACTGCTGTTATAATAAGGAAAGGCTGAGCTGATGGAAAAGGATAACAAGAAGTCCTCCGTGTCACTTGCCTTACCTTGCTGAGCACGTATCGCTGCCAAGGCCGCCGAAAGCGTATCGCTGTGCAAATCGGATGCCGAGAAATCGTACTGGTCGATTTTCCCCGTCCCAAGATGCAAGGGCGACAACTGCTTTAACTTAATGATATTACAGACCGGCATGGTTTAGTAAGTTTTTTCTTCTTCTCCGACAATATCTATCTGTACCTGTCCGTAACCGCGCGAGCCTTGTCCGCCGAGATAGTCGTCGTGAAGTAACTGAAGGGCTTGTTTCAATGTCGCTTTTAATAACATTTCGTTATCCTCTTCAAAGACGTTCAACACCATGCTGAGCCGGAACTTGGCGCCGGCAGGGACTCGCTCGTAAGTACGCGGGGTGGCTTTGGCCGTTACCCTGTCGATAGAGACCTCCGTTTTGCTTTCGGTATACGGCATGTCGGTGTTGTTGAAAAAGCCTTCGTTAATACCCAAAGTCTCATCTTTTTCTATCAGCTCGGAGTCACGGACAATCAGACGGGAAGCATAACGTTTTGAATCTTTGTCTTTACTATCAGCCGATACACCAAAGAGATAACCCGACATTGAATAGGGGTTCGAGCTGGCCTTGACTTCTATCTTATCGCTCTTTTCGTCTATATCCACGCATTTATGATATATCTCTATCAATGCCCGCATCTTCCCTTTAAGCGAACTGCCGGGGATATAGGGGATGTTGTTGATAGGGTTACGTACCACAAACTTATCGGGGCCGCCGATGTTCAACGCTATATTGGTGCCGCCAATATGCAATCCGGTTTTTAATGTGATGATACCGGAATAAACGATTTTCTTTGTTAGTTTTATATTTGACATGAGTTGCTGATTTTTTGATTGTTAATTACCTCCAAAGGCTCTGTGATAGGCTAATAGCGCTTCCAGAAAGTTGCAGAAGTTAAGAAAACTGTTTTGGTCGACTACGTCCGACGAACTGCGGTCGAATATCAGTTTAAACAGGTGCATACCTCCGTTGCGACCTCTCTCCTCCCGCCCAAAAGCATACGCTACCTTAGGCCTGAGCAGGATAAAGGCCGATTTTTCTTTCTCATAAGCACTCATCTGGATGCGTTTTATCTCTCCGTAAATACTTCGTATTTTGGAGTTTGTAAGGCCGTTCCTCAACATGAACCGGCTTGCTTCCTCTGCAAACCTTATCAAGGCCTCGTCGGCACCTTTTTTAATCCAATCCGGATTGTAGGACAACTCTTTGAACTTCCTTTCGGCAGCCGATTCTTTCGGTTGCTCTACGGTTGCCGGTTGTACTTTCTGGGGATTCTTTTTTAATCCCTCTTCTTTTGTGTTGCTTCTCTGTTGATACATATTTTTAAATTTTATTTTTGGGCTACGAAATTTTGGCCACGAATTATAGGCCATGATTTTTGGACGAATACACGTTCTTCTTTTTCGGAACAGAAAAAATTTTCACGAATAAAAAAAATAAATCTTTAAATCTTAAATCTTAAATCTTTAAATCTTTAAATC
>CAYUAK010000202.1:0-8561 GCA_964442765.1 uncultured Tannerella sp.
TTTATACATCCTGAGTAATTACCAACAAAGGCTTTCAGCCTTTTGGAAATGTTAAAACAATTATAATCAAACAGATACAAGATAAATACCTATTGTTATTGTCTGTTAGTTAAAACGTTACAATGATGTGCGAAACATTTATTATTAATAAAATTCTCGACCTAAGCAGTATTCTCTTAAAAGTTTCTATATCAACCAACTCCTCATACATTTATGGGAACTTCTTTCGCTCTCCACGCTGCAACCCACCCTGTAAACGCAATGGTCGGCATCGGTAATCAAGTTGACGGCAGCATATCCTTCTTGCGGTAATTCAGGAGGGTTGTACAGTCGGATGCGGGATTGGGTAGAGATGATGATAACCGTGCCGGCTTGCGTCCTCGTTGCTTGGGTGACAGTCGCGAATGTCGTTGACAGCGCGAGCGGAAGGCAAACAGGCTCAAATCAGCATTAATTAACAAAATATTTTGACTACGTCCTGAGGGTAAAATCGGCGCATTGGAAAAAAAAGTGTACTTTTGCAGAATAATAAGATAAAAATATGACATTTCAGGAATCGCAAACGGTTGAATTTAAGGAAGAATGGAGGGATGAATACCTGAAGACGGTGTGCGCGTTTGCAAACACCGATGGCGGCGTATTATATATCGGAGTCAATGACGAAGGCGAGGTTGTGGGGGTCGATAACATCAAAAAATTGATTGAAGACTTGCCTAACAAGGTAATGAATGCCTTTGTTGTTGCTGTGGACCTAGAGATGAAAGAGGAAAATGGCGTTCCATTTTTGAAAATGACGGTTCAAAAAAGCCATAACGCGCTTTCGTATCATGGAAAATTTTATGCCCGTAGCGGCAGTACCACGCAGGAGTTGAAAGGTGGCGCTTTGCAGCGTTTGTTACTCAAAACCAATAATTTATCTTGGGATGAGATAGGCGTCGAAAATGCCGATTATGACGATATAGATACAGGAACGGTAACCCGCTTTGTTATTAAGGCTACGGAATATAATAGACTTCCGTCGGGTATTGATAGTAATAATATAAAGCTACTCTTTCAAAACCTGAAATTGCTGACCAAAGAAGGATTATTGACAAGAGCGGCAATTTTGTTGTTCGGTAAAGAACCTGCCCGTTTTTTTCGTTGTGCGATCTTCAAAATTGGGAGGTTTAGAGGAACAGATGCTACCGACCTCATTATTCAAGATAAGATAGAAGGCAATCTTTTCGTTATGTTTGAGCAAGCGCTCGATTTTTTGAAATCAAAATATCTATTGTCGCCGATAAGCTATAAAGGCATGCAACGGGTTGAAACATTAGAAATTCCGGATAAAGCGATTCGAGAGGTGATTCTTAACGCCCTTATTCACAGAGATTATACAAGTCCGACTGCAATTAGTCTACGGGTTTATGATCCGACCGTTTCGATTTGGAACGACGGCGAATTAGAAAATCTAAATATCGAAGATTTAAGCCGCGAGCATGAATCGTTTCCACGTAATCCCTTGATTGCCGATATTTTTTATCGTGCAGGCTATATTGAAGCATGGGGAAGAGGTACATTGACGATTATCGAAGAGACAACCAAAAGCGGACTTCCTAAGCCTTCATTCAAAATTAGACAGGGAGGTTTAGAAGTCGTTTTTCAGCGTAATCAAATCCAACTATCTGCTGATACAGTGATAGAACCTGATTTTCAAATTTCTGATCGTCAGCAAAAAGCTGTTGATTATGTGAGACAAAACGGTAGCATAAGCAACAAGATTTATCAGGAACTTATAGAGGTGTCGAAGCGAACTGCAACGAATGATTTGTCGGAACTAATTGAAAATTTCATATTTGAAAAAAGAGGAACATCAGGGAAAAGTACAAAATACTTCTTGGTGGAGCAACATTCGGGCAACATTCGGGCAACATTCGGGCAATAATCGGGCAACATTCGGGCAACATTCGGGCAACATTCGGGCAATAATCGGGCAGCAGTGGGGCAATAGCGAATCGACAATATGGTAGTAATGATGCAGTTATGTGGAAATAGTGGGCACTAGTGGGGCAACAATCGGAAACGCGCCGGATACACGCCCGCAAATAAGCCGGTGAGTAAGGCTATCAAACCTGTCATGCCAACAATAAAGGGATGAGCCATGACCGACAAATCGGCGTCGACCAAATTAGCAAGCGGCGTGGTTTTAAAAAGCGAAATCAACCAAATCGCTATCAGGAAGGAAATAAAACTGCAAAACATGGCTTCAAAAACAAGCGAAAAGCGTAAGACACGCCGACGCACGCCCAATACCCGTTGCGTATTGATGCTTTTGATGCGCATCGGAGAAAGCGCCGTACTGAAATTAGTGAAGTTGATAGCAGCGATGGCTATAATCACAAAGGCGATGGCAAGCAAAATCAATAGGGTCTGCCGACTTGCTTTCGGGGTCGTGTCAAACTGCACGTCGGTCGTAAAATGTATATCCTTCAAAGCGGTAAGGCGCAAATTCGTATTCGTATACCACTTAATTTCTTGTCCCCCGAAACTGTTACTATGAATTATTCAGCCTGATTTTGTCAAATAGAAAAAAAAAACGAACTTTGCAGCGTTTTTTAAATAGTATGATAGAAAAAGGATGAGGTTAAGGTTTGTATTTAACGTTTTGATTACCTTGATGGTATTGGCTCGTAGCGTCGTTTACGGGCAGAATGTTATACAGGTTGAGGGGTATATCAAAGATTCGCTTACTAATGAGGCCTTACCTTACGTTACTGTTTCATTGAGAGGCACTTCCTTTGGCACTACTTCGGGTATTGACGGATTTTTTTCTTTCAAAACGACGTCGGACAGCACGATGTTGAGGGTTTCGTATGTAGGTTACAATACCAAAATGATCCCTCTGAGAAGAGGTTTGAACCGGCTAAACATCCAACTGACGCCTGCTGCATACGAGTTGGACGAAGTGATTATCCGTCCCGGCCGGGAAAGGTACTCACGGAGGGACAATCCGGCGGTTGAGTTGGCACAAAAACTGATTGAAAGGAGGGGGTTGAACAATCCGAAAGACAACGATTACTACAGTTACAGTATGTACGAACAGCGTACTTTTGGACCTGAAGACTTCGATATTGAAAAAGCACGACAGAACTGGTTATTGAAGCAGGTGGATTTTATTTTCGACTATGTCGATTCGACGACGATAAGGGGGCGAACGGTGCTGCCGGTTTATAACGAGGAGTCGATAGAGGAGTTTTATTACCGCAAATCGCCCCGCAAAGAGAACCGGATAGTCAAAGGACACAAAAGCGACGGTATTCTTGAAATTATTCAAGAAGAGGGTATCAAGCAGTTTATTGATGAAGCTTTTCAAGATATCGATTTATTTCAGGATAACATTCCTTTTTGCCTGAACCGTTTTGTTAGCCCACTCTCGTCCATAGGCCCCTTTTATTACCGATATTATTTATTAGATACGGTTTTGGTTGATAACGTGCCTTGTGTGGATTTAGGTTTTGTGCCGTTTAATACGGAATCTTTCGGGTTTATCGGCCATTTGTTTGTAACACTCGATTCAACGTACTTTATCAAAAAGGCTGAGCTGAACATTCCACGAGATATAAATCTGAATTTTATTTCTGAAATGTCTATTATACAGGAGTTTAAACGTTCAGATGACAGTTCTCGGATTCTTACAAAGAATGATATAGTGGCCATTGTTAAGTGGAACAAAAGTGCGAAAGGTTCGTATGCCCGGCGGGTAGCACTGTATCGCGACCACTCATTTGAGATACCCGAAGATAGATCGGTGTTTGAAGAAAAAAATCCTGCGGTCGAATCGGAGGGTGCGCGACGGCAGACGGAAGATTTTTGGAACAAGGCGCGCGAAGGGATGGACGAGATACAAAGGACATCGGTCGAAAAGATGATGGCGCAACTACGCGAACTGCCGGCTTTTTACTGGTCGGAAAAAGTTATCAGCGCCTTAGTGAACGGCTATGTTCAGACCTCCCAAACCAACAGTAAGTTTGAGTTTGGGCCGGTGAATACCTTTTTGAGCGGCAACGCTTTAGAGGGTTTTCGCTTACGGACGGGCGGTACGACAACTATCAACTTGAGCCGCCAACTGTTTTTAGACGGATATATGGCTTACGGGTTCAAAGACCAAAAACTGAAAGGAGACGTTATCCTCGAATACTCCTTTAACAAGAAACGCTCATTCCGAAAAGAATATCCGTTTCATTATCTCAGGGCTGAGTATAAGTATGACATAAATCAGATTGGACAACATTATCTCTATACTAACCCCGACAATATGTTTATGATGCTCAAAAGGCGTGATAATAACCTCCTAACTTATTTGAGGAATGCGGAGTTGAGTTTTTATAAGGAAAATTTTAAAGGATTGGGATACAGCGTTATGCTTCGGCATCAACAGGAGTTTGCGACGCCCGATGTGCCATTTCACAAGATACTGTCGGATGGCTCATCACGACCTGTCGACCACTATACTTCCGCCCAGTTGGAATTGTTCCTGCGGTGGGCGCCGAATGAGAAATTTTATCAGTCGCGCAACTACCGTTATCCTATTACATTAGATGCGCCCATTATCACGCTCACCCATACGATGGCGCGGAAAGGGATATTGGGTACCGACTATGATTACAACAAGACAATTCTCGGCCTCCGGAAGCGTTTCTGGATTTCGCCCTTTGGATATATTGATATGTACGGGCAGGCAGGGCAAGTATGGGATCGCGTACCTTATCCCTTATTGCATATCCCTAACTCCAACCTGTCGTTCAGCATCGAACCCGAATCATTTCCGCTG
Source organism: uncultured Tannerella sp. (assembly GCA_964442765.1). Lineage (GTDB taxonomy): Bacteria > Bacteroidota > Bacteroidia > Bacteroidales > Tannerellaceae > Tannerella. The sequence continues at coordinate 4,811 of CAYUAK010000202.1, forward strand.
ATGGACCCGATGGAATTTATCAACGACCGTTTTGCGTCCTGGGAAATGACCTATTACTTGAACGGATGGCTGTTTAACCGGTTGCCGTTGATAAAAAAATTTAAACTCCGCGAGGTGGTCTCGTTCCGCGGATGGTACGGCGAGTTAAGCGACAAAAACAACCCCTACATCGAGGGTGAAGGGTTGTATCGCTTTCCGGAACACACTTATATCATGGGAGATAAGCCCTATATGGAGATAGGCGCCGGGGTAGAAAATATCTTCAAACTGTTCCGGTTAGACTACGTCTGGAGGCTGTCGTACCGCGACCATGAAGGGATGCCAAACGGCGGGTTTAGATTTAAAATGGTATTAGCATTTTGAGATATAAAAAATTGTCCGTACCTTCGCGCGCTGATGAAAAAGGAAAAATATCATATCGAATATGTGTTTGACAAGATTTCTAAACGCAGTTTATGGAATCATCTGACAACACCGCCGGGATTATCCCTGTGGTTTGCCGATGGCGTAACGATTCAGGGCGATACCTATACTTTCAAATGGAACAAAACGCAGGAGAAAGCGAAGGTGCTCGCGATGAAACCCGAAGTATATGTGCGCTATAAATGGGAAAACGAGACGGAAAATGTATATTTTGAGTTTCGTATTCATACCATAGAGCTGACCCGCGCAGTGGCGTTAGAGATAACCGATTTTGCCGAGCCATCGGAAAAGATGGATTCGATAAGTCTGTGGGATTCGCAGGTCGAAACACTGAAGAGAACTTTAGGAGTTTAATAAGTGAATATGCGTATAGTAAAGCGATTAGACCTGTTTTTGTTAAGCTCTTTCCTGCCATTGTTTTTCATGACCTTTGGCATCTGCCTGTTTATTTTTCTGATGCAGTTCCTGTGGATGTACGTAGATGAGATGGTGGGGAAAGGGATTGAAATACATATTCTCTTGCAGTTGTTTTATTATGCGGCCATGAAGTTAGTGCCGCAAGCCCTTCCGCTTGCTATCCTTTTTGCCTCCCTGATGACCTTCGGAAACTTAGGAGAACAGTTTGAGTTGCTGGCTTTGAAGGCTTCGGGCATCTCGTTGATTCGCATCATGCGCTCGCTGATAGTTTTCCTTTTATGTGTCTCTGTGTTAGCCTTTTATTTTCAGGATAACATCATACCCATCTCGCAGGTTAAATTTTATACAATACTATTTTCCGTCAGGCAAAAATCTCCCGAATTGGAAATCCCTGAAAAATCATTTTATAGTGGAATCCCCGGCAAAAATATTTATGTGAGGGAAAAAGATAAAAAGAGAAAGCTATTAAAAGACGTCAGGATTTTTGATTATTCGGATGGTTTTAATAATGCGCGTGTGATAGTAGCCGATTCAGGCCGGCTCAAAACCTCTACCGACAAGCTGTATTTGATACTGACCTTGTACAACGGCGAATCGTTTGAAAATATAAAAGATGATAAAAGCCGCACCAGGGAAGCAAAAGACGCTGTCCCTTTCCGTCGTGATACGTTTGCCGAGATGGAGATGTTAATGTTCTTCGATAGTAATTTCAACATGCGGGACGAAGGCATGTATAAAGACCGCCATATTGGGAAAAATTTAGCCGCTCTGAGGCAGTCTATTGATTCGATGACGGTCAGAGTTGACAGCATCAAAGAAATCGAATCCAAAGCCTTATATGATCAATCTTATAAACGGACGCTGGCGCGTTACGAACCCGCGCCGACGCTTCCCGTACCCGATATAGAAAACATGCCCGCAAAAATAGTTTACCGGTTTGATAGCCTTTACCGCTCAAGGAACGATAATACAAAGCATGACTTGTTGAGCCAAGTAAAAAGAGACATTGAAAGATTACAATGGGATTATGGAGTTAAAACCTCTGAATTAAGGTATGAAGATAAGGAGATACGATGGCACCATGCCGAGATGCACCGTAAGTTCACACTGTCGATAGCCTGCCTTATATTTTTCTTTATAGGCGCTCCCTTAGGGGCTATCATTCGGAAAGGAGGGCTGGGCGCTCCGGCTGTCTTGTCTGTCTTCTTGTTTATCGTTTATTATATCATCGACACCTTTGGTTATAAGTTCGCACGCGATGCGATATGGCTTCCCTGGCAGGGCATGTGGCTTAGCTCGGCTGTTCTCTTTCCATTAGGCGTTTTCCTGACCTACAAAGCGGTCAATGATTCGGTTCTCTTTAGCGCCGAGACCTATATGGATGCCTTCAAACGTCTGACAGGAAAGCGAGAAATCCGTAAGATAGAAAAGAAAGAGATCATTTTAGAAAGACCCGATTATAACGAGGTGACGAGCTTGTTACAACAGTTGAAAGCCGCTTGTTTGTCGTACTTAGCCCATAATAAGTTATGGCATAACTATTACCGGTTTTGCAAATCTGGCGGCAGAGACTCTGAGGCATCACAGATAGCCAACCGGTTAGAAGAGTTGGTAGAGATTTTGAAAAACTCCGACCGCAACATCGTGTTAAATAAAACAATGGATTTCCCCTATATCAATCATTATCAGATTTCAATCCCCCGGCTTAATGAAACGGCAGGCATCATCCTTGCGATAATTTTCCCCATAGGAGGCCTGTTTTACCTGATAGCTACTTACCACCGCAAGCTATTATTTCAAGATTTACAAACAACCATCAAAGTCAGCGAAGAAATGAAAGCAATAGTAATCAATAGTTAGTAGTCAGTATTCCCGCAGGGATTCACGCTCGGTAGAAAACCGGTTCGTTAATTTCAATTTATGTCCCCCCCTAACCCCTTACCCCCCCAAAACAACAAAATTATGATTTATCACCTCAATTCAATAGAAGAAGCAATAGCCGATTTCCGCGAAGGTCGCTTCCTGATAGTAGTCGACGACGCCGAGCGAGAAAACGAAGGCGATTTTATCATCGCCGCCGAGAAGATAACTCCCGAAAAGGTCAACTTTATGATGACGCATGGCCGGGGCGTGTTATGCGTCCCCTTAACCGAAGAGCGTTGTGATGAGCTTGACTTAGAGATGCAGGTGATACACAACACCTCCATGTTAGAGACCCCGTTTACCGTTACAGTGGATAAGTTAGGCGGCGGCTGCACGACCGGCGTTTCTATTTACGACCGCGCCCAAACGATTCTTGCGCTTTCCGACCCAGCGACTTTACCTTCCGACTTAGGGCGTCCGGGACATATCAACCCGCTCCGGGCGCGTACACGGGGGGTGCTGCGCCGCGCCGGTCATACCGAAGCGACAGTCGATATGGCACGATTAGCCGGCTTATACCCCGCAGGCGCTCTCATTGAAATCCTCAACGAGGACGGAACGATGGCGCGATTACCCCAGTTGATGAAGATAGCCGAAAAATTTCAAATAAAGATTATCTCTATCCGCGACCTGATAGCCTACCGATTACAAACCGAATCATTAGTAGAGATAGGCGTAGAGGTGAAGATGCCTACCAAGTACGGTATTTTTCGATTGATACCATTCCTGCAAAAAAGCAATGGTCTCGAACATGTCGCATTGATAAAAGGCGAACTCCCGGCTGATGAGCCGGTATTGGTGCGCGTTCATTCATCGTGCATGACCGGTGATATCTTCGGTTCGTTACGCTGCGATTGCGGCGACCAGCTCCATACCGCCATGCAAATGATTGAAAAAGAAGGTAAAGGAATCGTCCTTTATCTCCGACAGGAAGGGCGGGGTATCGGGTTGATGGAAAAGATGAAAGCATACAAATTACAGGAAGAAG